>JAIRLG010000068.1 GCA_031259625.1 Puniceicoccales bacterium | reverse complement strand
CAAGCGCTTCATCGAAGCTTTCAAGCTTCTTCATCCGCTGTCTTTGCGGGGCGAAAAGGAAAAGGGACTTTTCCTTTTCGCCTCGCGGCCCGCGGAGCGGGCCAAATCCCTCTGGGATTTAAAGACAGCGGACAAAAACACAGCCGAAGAAAAATCTCACCGAGGGCCCTGAGGAAGGCCTTCTCTCCGCAGTAGCCGACATCGCCGTCTCTGGAATATCTCCCTTGGCTGCTCGGGGCCTGAGCGGCGGCCTTTGTCCGGGACTTCGCCGCCTTGGCGCTGGGAAGGAAAGGAAGGCCTTCCTTTCCCTCCCAGCGCGGCCCGCGGAGCGGGCCCGGGGCCCTGGCCCCCAAGGCGGCGAAGGAGGATTCGCTGCGGCTCTTTAATCCGCTTCCCCTGGTCTTTCCTCTTCGGCTTTTCCAGGAAGCTCGGCGCCTGGCTTCGTCCCTTCGCTTTCGGTCTGGCTTGGGGCTGGGGGTTCTTCGGCAGTAGAGACTTTGGGTTCGGGCTCGCCTGCGGCGGTCGTGGGTGGTTTGTGGACCTCGATTTCGGTCTGAAAGTCCCCGGTCTGGACCAGTTCGTAGACCGAGCGGCCCTCGATGGTCTCGTGCTGCAGCAGCGCCGCGGCCAGCTTTTCCAGGGACTCGCGCCTCTCCGATAGGATGTGCCGGGCCCGTTCCTTCTCCCCGGAGACGATTTTCAGGATTTCCGCGTCGATTTTTTTCGCCGTTTCCTCGCTGTAGTTCTGCTCGCGGGAGATCTCCCGGCCCAAGAAAATATGGTCGCGGTTGTCCCCGTAGGCCACCGTTCCCAGGGGACTCATGCCCCAGTCGCAGACCATGCTGCGGGCCATTTTCGTCGCCGTCTTGATGTCCATCGACGCCCCGCTGGTCATGGCCGCCTCGCCGAAGACCAGCTCCTCCGCCACGCGGCCGCCCATGGAGGAGCAGATGCGGGCGAGGGCCCCCTGCTTCGACACGTTCAAAATGTCCTTTTTCGGCAGGAACATCGTGCTGCCCAGGCTCTGCCCGCGCGGAATGATGGTCACCTTGTGCACCGGCAAATCCCCGTCGTCCACCACCGCCTGGACGATGGCGTGCCCCGCCTCGTGGTAGGCGGTCACCTTCTTGTCCTTGTCGTCCATCAGCTTCTTGCGCTCGCGGCCGTAGGCGATTTTATCCCGAGCCTCCTCGATATCCAGACGCTCGACCTCCGTTTTATTGTGCCTGGCCGCCAGCAGGGCCGATTCATTCAGGAGATTTTCCAAATCCGCACCGGAAAACCCGGACGTCGTTCGGGCGATGTCCTCCAGAATGACCTCGGGCCGCATCTTGATCTTCTGGGCGTGGACTTTTAGGATATCACAGCGGCCGTGCAGATCCGGCAGGTCGATCACCACCTGACGGTCGAAGCGCCCCGGGCGCAGCAAGGCATTGTCCAGCACATCCGGTCGGTTGGTGGCGGCGATGATGATGACGCCCTCGCGGCTGTCGAAGCCGTCCATTTCCACCAGTAGGGAATTCAGGGTTTGCTCCCGCTCGTCGTTGCCCCCGCCCAGGCCCGCTCCGCGGTGGCGGCCGACCGCATCGATCTCATCGATGAAGAGGATGCAGGGGGCATTTTTCCTCGCCTGCTCGAACATGTCGCGCACCCGGGCCGCCCCCACGCCGACGAACATCTCGACGAAGTCGGAACCGCTGATGCTGAAAAAGGGCACATCCGCCTCGCCGGCGATGGCGCGGGCCAGCAGGGTCTTGCCCGTCCCGGGGGGGCCCACCATCAGGCAACCCTTGGGAATCCGGCCGCCGATGTCCTGGAACTTCTTCGGGGTTCTGAGGAAATCGATGATCTCGGCCACCTCCTCCTTCGCCTCGTCGCAGCCGGCCACGTCCTGGAGCGTCTTCTTTTTATTATTCGGCGTCAGCATCCGGGCCCGACTCCGCGCAAAGCCCATCGCGTTGCGGCCCGCATTCCGCAGTTGACGGGCGAAGATGAAGTAGAAAAAGCCGAAGATGACCAGGACGGGCAGTACGCTCAGCAGGATGTCCGTCCACAGGGTATGCGACGGCCGTTCCCGCCAGTTGACGGAGGAGTTCAACAGGGCATTGAAGCGGTCACTGGTCAGCCGGCCCTGGGCCTCAAAGAGGACGCTGTCCTTCGCCTCGCCGCTCTCGGTCACGACGGGTTTGTCCAGCTTGGCCTGGCCCCGCAACCGGTACCATTCCGCGCCCCGGGTCGGGTCGGACTGGATCACCCCCTGCAGGATCTTTCCCTCCTGCGAGGCCTGCAGCACCTGCCGCGTCGTCCACTTCTGCAGCTGGCCCTGGTAGGGGGAGTAGCCCGACCAGAGGGAGAAAATGCCCGCGATGAGCAGGATCCAAATCGCCAAGACCCGCAGCTGGAACCGGTTGAAAAATGCGTGTTTTTTTGCCATGGCCTGAGGCAAAAGGGATCGTCAAAACTCGTGGAATGTCAACTCAAGAGCCGAATCGCTTCCCTCTGGCACCCGAAAATCCTCGCCGAGCGGCAGGAAGGGCACCCAGACGATCTTTCCGGATTCGGGCAGCGCGATGACCGGCAGCCGCCGCCGCTTTTCCGGCGGCACCCTCCGTTCCTGAAACATTTTTTTCAGCTTCTTCGTCCCCGACAGTCCAAAGGGTCGGTAGGCATCTCCGGCCCGCCAGTTCCTCAGCAGGAGCGGCTGCCGCTCTGGCAGACCGACCCTAACCCGAAGGCCCTGCTCCTCCACGCCCTGCTGCCCCTGCCCTTCCGGCCATGGGCACGGCCTTTTCTCCAGGAAACCGCCCGCCACCGCCACCCGTGGGGAATCCCACAGCCGGGAGAAGTTTTCCCCCTCGGCCGAAAACCGGGAGAAATTTTTCCTTTTGGCCGAGCATTCCTCGACCAGGCCCAGACGCCACTCCTTTACCCGAAGCCCCTTTCCCATCCCGAGGCTGCAGGAGAAGGAGCCGCCCTCCGACAGGGCCTCCAGAATATTTTTGAAATTCCCCGGACGCACCTGGGCCCGCAGGCCCTGCCGCCCTAGCCAGGCGTTGAGCAGGAAGCGCCACAGCGCCCGCGGCTGGCCACGCAGGGGCGAGAAGTCCGGCGAGGGATTTGGGAGGAGATCCGAAAACCTTTCGGCATGAAATCGCAGGAACTCGTCGGCCTCCCGGATCTGCTGCCAGGTATGCTGCCAACCGGCCTTCCAGGGGCGTTGGGGGAACACTTTTTCCATCATCGGCAGGAGGTGGTGGCGGACGCGATTGCGCAGAAAGGCATCGCCGCGGTTGCTGCTGTCCTCGCGCCAGGGAATGCCGGCCGCACGCAGGGCCTCGGCCAGCCGTCGGCGTTCCAGGTGGATCAGGGGCCGCAGACGCCAGTAGGAGCCGATCTGCTGCACGGCCGGCGGGGAGGCCAGCGCCCCCAGGGAGGCCCCACGGGCGGTGTTCATCACCCAGGATTCGCAGACGTCGTCCCGCTGATGCCCCAGCAGGAGCTGCCGACTGCGCTCCCGTGACAGAATTCTTTCGAAAAAGGCGTAGCGGTCCCGGCGCAGATCTGCCTCCGAGGGATGCCCCCATGCCGAACCCCTGTCCGAAAAAAAGGGCAGGCCCAGGTTCTCGGCGACCCGGCGCAGCCAGGCCTCGTCGCCGTCGGATTCTTCCCCCCGTTGGGCGTGGTTGTAGTGCAGGACGAAGAACGGGCATTCCGGAAAGTGGGCGACGGACAGCAGCAGGAGGCAGAGGGAATCGATGCCACCCGAGCAGGCGATGCCCCTCGCCCGATGGCCTTTTTCGGAAAGCCGTCCGACGACCCGCCCCTCCAACAACTCCCGGGGGATACGTCGGCCCAGGTCTGCCGCCCGTTGCGCCCAAAGGCCGGCCGGAAAATTCTCGTCCTCCCGGGGAGAAAATTCATCCGGCGGCATCGGCCCAGCTCCTCCTCAAGCCCTTTGCCCCAGGTTCCCAATACCATCCCTCCGGCTCCCGGCCCGCTGTCTTTGGAGCCCGCAGGGCTCGCCCATGGCGAGCCATGGGCCCCGACAGGAAAAAAAGCCTTTTTTCCTGTCGCAAAGACAGCGGGGAAACCACAGCCCTGGGAATTTTCCCTCGCCCATACCAGTCCTCCTTCATGCCCATGCTCGTACCCATCTCCCTTCACGTGGATTTCTCCTCCAGCAGGGCCTGAATCTTTGTCTTCTGGTCAGCCAGTTCCAACGCCTCCAGCAGGGCATCCAAATCCCCGTCCATGATCTGGGACAGGGTGTAGAGCGTCAGGCCGATGCGGTGGTCCGTCAGGCGATTCTGGGGAAAGTTATAGGTGCGGATCCGCTCAGAACGGTCGCCGCTGCCGACCTGCCGCCTGCGGACCGCCGCGTACTGGGCCCGTTCCTCCTCCTCCCTCCTCTGCAGGAGCCGCGAGCGCAGAACGGTCATCGCCTTCGCCCGGTTCTTCTGCTGGGAACGCTCATCCGCGCAGTAGACGATCATCCCGCTCGGTCGGTGGAGGATCTGGACGGCCGAATCGGTCGTGTTCACCCCCTGGCCCCCCGGGCCGCTGGCCCGGCAGATGGAGATCTCCAAATCCTCCGGCGCGATTTGAATATCCACCTCCTCCGCCTCCGGCAGGACGGCGACCGTCGCCGCCGAGGTGTGGATGCGCCCGTTGGCTTCGGTGACGGGGATACGCTGCACCCGATGCCCCCCGCTCTCCAGCTTCAGACGACGGTAGGCCCCTTCGCCGCGAATCAGAAAGATGATCTCCTTGAACCCCCCGCAGGCCGACGGGCTGGAACTGAGCACCTCCAGCTGCCAGCCCCTCCGCTCCGCGTAGCGCATGTAGAGCCGGAAGAGATCGCCGGCGAACAGGCTCGCCTCGTCCCCACCGGTGCCGGCCCGAATCTCCATGACCGTATGGCGCGAATCCGAGGCCTCCGGCGGGATCATGTCCAGCAGAATGGCCCCTTCCAGCCGTTCCAATTCCTCCAGAATCCTCCGCTGCTCCTCCTCGGCCAGGCCCTTCAGTTCGGCTTCGCCCTCCGGTTCGTCCAGGAGGCGCCGGCAGTCGGCCAGCTCGGCCCGTAGCCGTTCGTAGTGGCCGTATTTTTCCAGGAGCTGGGCCAGTTGCTGGTGCTCCTTCGCGATGCGGGCGGCCTGGCGTGGGTCGGAAAAAAAGTCCGCCGACGCCATCGCCTGTTCCAGGTCCTCGTGGCGGCGGCGGAAGGGATCGATGCTGGGAATGGACGCCATGGCTCATCCGTGAATCCCCTGAGCTTTAAGGGACTGGGCCCTTTCCGTCAAGCGCCGAGCGGGTTCGGGAAGGATGCCCCAGGAAAAAGGGGTTGGGGCTGCCTTTGCGCCGAAGCCCCCTGCGGGGGCTTCGGCGGGGCCCGCCGCCGGCGGGCCGCTTCCTACGGAAGCCAAAGGCAGCCCCGAAAACGGGCG
>JAIRLG010000086.1 GCA_031259625.1 Puniceicoccales bacterium | reverse complement strand
GGCCTCCTTTGCTCCGCAAAGGGGCCGTCGCGCAGATCCCCACCCACCCACCCTTCGAAGATCAGCCTTGCTCCTCTCCGCCCTTCCGCCACTTTTTCCCCCATGTCCCAAGCTCCGGATTTCTCCGGCACCTACACTGCGCTCGTCACGCCTTTCCGCTCAGGAAAACTCGACCTCGGGAGCTTCGGGCAGCTACTGGCCACGCAGGAGGAACTCGAGGGGGTCGTCATCGGCGGCACCACCGGGGAATCGCCGACCCTCGACGAGGGCGAATGGGAAACCCTCATCCGGGAGGCCCAGCGGCAGAGGAAAAATCCCAAGCTCAGGATCATCGCCGGCACGGGGTCGAATGTAACGACACAGGCCATTCGCCGGACCGAGCTGGCCGAGCGCCTGGGGGTGGAGGCCATCCTCGTCGTCACTCCCTATTACAACAAGCCCTCCCAGGAGGGCCTGTTCAGGCATTTTTCGGCCATCGCCGCAGTCACCCGTCGGCCCATCCTCCTCTACTCCGTCCCCTCCCGCTGCGGCATCGAAATCGCCGTCGAGACCGTCGCCCGGCTCCGCGAGGCCCATCCCCACATCGTCGGGATCAAAGAGGCCTCCGAGCAGTGCTCGCGCGTCGACGGCCTGCGGGCCGCCCTCGGCGAGGACTTTTCGATCCTCAGCGGCAACGATGCCCTGACCCTGCCCTTCATGGCCCTCGGTGCCAACGGAGTCATCAGCGTCGCCTCCAACCTCTGTCCCCATCCGATACGGTCGCTCGTCCGCTCCCTGCTCCGGGGCGACATCGCCCGGGCCCGACTCCTGCACCAGGCCCTGAGTCCGCTCTTCCACCATCTCTTCATCGAGAGCAATCCGGCCCCCATCAAGCAGCTCCTGGCGCGACAGCGGCTCATCGCGTCCGGGGAATTGAGGTTGCCGCTGGTGGCCCTCGCGCCGGCCCATGCCCAGGCACTGGAAAATACCTTCGCCGATTTTCTCGGGGCCTCGGAAAAATTACCCGAGCTGAGGCCAAATGGTTTCGACCCAAGGCCATGAGTGGCTGGATTTTTCCCCTTCCGATCGGGGTGTTAAAGTGCCTCGCCCACTGGGTGCACCGCATCGACCCCTTCGCCCTCCGCTTTCCCTTTCCCTGTTTCCTGGAGGGCATCCGCTGGTACGGCCTCGCCTATGTGCTCGGCTTTCTCGCGGCCTATCTCTTCTTCCTCCTCTGCACCCGCCGGGACCGTCTTTCCCTATCCGGCCGGGACCGGGAATCCCTGCTGCTGGCCCTCGGCCTGGGGATTCTCGTCGGCGGGCGGGTGGGCTATGTTCTTCTCTACGATTTCGCCTTCTGGAGACGGGAGCCCCTTTGGATTTTCCAGTTCTGGAATGGCGGGATGTCCTTCCACGGCGCGGTCACTGGCGCCGGGTTGGCCCTCGCCCTTCTGGCCAGGAGAAAGCACTTGCCCCTTCTTCCTCTGGCGGATGCGGTCTGTGCCATCGCACCGCTGGGGATTTTCTTCGGCCGCATCGCCAATTTCATCAACGGGGAGCTCTGGGGGAAAATCACGGGGGTGCCCTGGGCCATCCGCTTCCCGCAGTCCGTCGCTCCCGCCACCCCCATCGCCGCCATCCCGCCGCGGCATCCCTCCCAGCTCTACGAGGCGGTTCTGGAGGGAGGGCTGCTCCTCCTTATGCTCCAGAGAAGGTTTTGGAAATACCCCGCCCGTCCCCGGGGCCGCCTGACGGCCGATTTCCTCTGCCTCTACGCCCTCCTGAGGACTTTTGCGGAAATTTTCCGCGAGCCGGATGCTCCACTCTGGGGGCCTTTTTCCCGCGGACAGGTGCTGAGCCTCGGCTTGGGGATTCTGGGCATTGGGCTTCGCCTCTGGGTAGGGGGACCGGGTCGTGGGCCTTCGATCGGCTCCAGGGGTGACAGCGCAGGAGACGCCGGAGACTCAACCCCAGGGCCCGTGGAAGGGAATGGCGGCTGAGGGCCTCCAGGGCATAGGCCGAACAGGTCGGATGGAAGCGGCAGGCCGCCTGGGGCCCCAGCCAGAGCTTCTTCAGGGGCGAGAGATATTTACGGTAGATCCGAATGAGTTTCCCACAGCCCGCCCGGGCCCAACTGCGCTTCGATTTCCTCATAACACTGCATTTCGATCCCAGTCGCCTCATCATTCCGGAACAGGAAAGATTATCCTCCGAAGTGCTCCAATGATCCCCCGGAGCCCCCTCCACTCCTCCCGGTGCTCCCTTTCCCCGATGTGGGAGTTGAGGTTTTCCAAAGCGAGGGCCAAGGGCGTCCTTTGGGGTTGGAGGTGTCCTCTTCGCTGGCTTTCGATTTCAGAGAAATCAGGCCCGCTACGCGGGCCCCAGGGCCCCCATGATTTATCATCATGGGGGCCCTGGAAAGCCAGCGAAGGCAGGACTTCTCTCATTCAGGCGGGACTCCTCCATTTTCCATTCAGGCGGATTTCTCCCGATCCGTTTGTTTTTCCCAATCGGTTCGTTGCCCCCGGTCAGTTTGGGCGCGATGGCCCCTTGGCCGAGGCCAAGTTCGGCGCTCCCGCGGAGCGGGAGCGCCGTCGTGAGGGGGAGCCGCCGAAGGCGGCTCTCCCTCACGGGCCATCGCGCCACCTCACGGGCCATCGCTCCGGCAATGCTCCAGGCGGAAGAGCGCCGACAGTTGCCGACGGCGCTGCTCCAGGGCCTCCGCCTCCAGCGGCACATAGGGCTGGTGCCACATGACCTCGGGCCAGTACGGATCCTCCCGATCCCGGCAGACGATGTGGACGTGCAGCTGTGGCACCTTATTGCCCATGGCGGCCACATTGACGCGGTCGCAGGAAAAATGCGTGAGCATCAGCCGGCTCGCGGACGAGATCTCCCGCACCAGCTGCCCCTGCTCCTGCTCGGCCAGTTCGTGGATTTGGGAAATGCCCGGTAGCCGCGGGACGAGCAGAATCCAGGGGAAATCCCTGGAGGACTGTAGAAGAACCCGGGACAGGGGCCAGTCGATGACCACCGCCTTCTGGGCCAAGTCCGGCACGAGTATAAAACCATCCATGGCCGGGCCAGTGAAGCATTGCGAGAGCTCATGGAAAGATTTTTCTTCCGAACCGCTCCCGCTCCATTCCAAAAATCTTTGCGTTGACCCGCTTCAGCCTTAAAACCTTCCGCCAACCCGTTCCCTCCCTCCGGGTCCCTTGTGCCCGAAAACTTTTCCGTTGATTTCCTCCCCGCATTGGCTGTCCTTTTTCCCCAACGGCGGGCATAGTATAGGGGCAATACGCGAGCTTCCCAAGCTTGAATCGAGGGTTCGATTCCCTCTGCCCGCACCAAAGAATCTTCCCCAAGTTCATCCTGCCTTCGCTGGCTTTCCAGGGCCCCCATGATCTTCCGCTGCGCTGTCTTTGGAGCCCGTCAGGGCTCGGCTCGCTCCGCGAGCCCCAGGCAGGAAATGGCCTGAAAGGCCATTTCCTGCCTGCAAAGACAGCGCAGACCCTTATCATGGGGGCCCTGGGGCCCGCTGCTCCGCGGGCCCGATTTCTCCGAAATCGAAAGCCAGCGAAGAGAATCT
>JAIRLG010000045.1 GCA_031259625.1 Puniceicoccales bacterium | reverse complement strand
ATAATGCAATTTATACTCTTAAAGAAAAAATAGATGCTTTTTTAACATCTCATCCCGGAGTTGCCGCTGATCAGGTGATCGATGGAACCAAAGTTTTTCAACAAGAAATCTCAAGGGATGCAACGGCCATTGGTAATATGGCCGAATGGGGAAACATTTAGCTCTTCTGAATGGTCTTGAAATAATGTGAAACCTTTCCCCATAGCCAGGCGGAGCCGAAGGCCCAGAGGAAGCCGATGAGGGCGCCGGCCAGGACATCTCGGAGGTAGTGGCTGTGGGAATAAACCCTGGAGAAGCCGACGAAGATCGCCAGCAGCAGCATCGGTATTCCCCAGCGGGCGCCGTAACGCCGGATAAGGAAACAGGCGCTGAGGAAGGCGGTCGCCGTATGGCCGGAGGGGAAGCTGTGCCGGCCGCCCCCGGGCCTTCGAGCCGGAATCGCGTGTTTCAACAGGTGGACGGACAGGGCCGTGGCCGCGCCGGCGCTGAGCCAGTGGGGGAAAAGGACCCCATCATCCCTCAGGAGAAGGACGGCCGTGGTGAGGCAGGGCATGATGACCTCGGCCATGTCCCCCGCATTTCGGACCCAGCGGCTGGAGTCCCAGCGGGAGCAGCGCAGGGGTGATAGGGCAACGGCCCCAAAGCACAGGCCCAGTAAAATACCTTTCACCCTCCGACGATTCATGGACGTAAAGACGAGCATCGATCTTAGTCAAAAAGGGGCGTACTTGACAAGACCGGGTTCCGGGGCTTCGCTAGACGGCATGTCCGAGGAGAGGAAGGTGGCTTTTCGTTCTTATTTTCGTTATCGGGGGCCGAAGAGGGAGATCCCTGCCCAGCTGTGGGTAAAGCATCCCCAGAGCGGCCTCCTCCTGCTTCGGCGGGAACTGGAGGAGCACGACTGGGTCGATCCCAAGAGCGGTTATCACTTCCCCCTCAGCGCCCCGCAGCGGATCCGCATGCTCGTGGATGCGGACAGTTTCCAGGCCCACGACGAGGAGCTGAGCTCCGTCGATTTCCTAGGCTTTTCGGGCTATGCCCAGAAACTCGTCGAGAACCAAGAGAAGACGGGGCTTACGGAGGCGGTGCTCTGCGGCAGTGCCCGCATGGAGGACCTGGCCGTTGAGCTGGCGGTGATGGACTTTCGCTTTCTCGGGGCCAGCATGGGCTCCGTCGTCGGCGAACGCATCACCCGTTGCATCGAGCGCGGCGGCGAGCGGAGGCATCCGGTGATCATCGTCTCGGCCTCCGGTGGCGCGCGCATGTACGAGGGGATTTTAAGCCTGATGCAGATGGCCAAGACAGCCGCTGCGCTCGCAAAGCTCCGGGAGCAGCGAGTTCCCTTTTTTTCCGTCTTGACCCATCCCACCACCGGCGGGGTTATGGCCAGCTTCGCCACGCTCGGCGACATCATTCTGGCCGAGCCCGGGGCGCTGATCGGCTTTGCCGGCCCGCGGGTGATCGAAGAGACGACGCGGCAAAAGCTGCCCCAGGGATTCCAAAGCGCGGAGTTTCTCCTGGAGCACGGGCTCCTGGACCAGATCGTTCCCCGCCGCGA
Source organism: Puniceicoccales bacterium (assembly GCA_031259625.1). Next base: position 4,534 of record JAIRLG010000045.1, on the reverse strand, counting down.
GTTGCGGCAGCGGCTCATCTACTTCCTCCGAACGCTTTTCTACCCTACCGCGGATTGAGGGAGTGCACAGGTAGGCTACGTTTAGGGAGTGCTGAAACAGGCCTTGTGAGCCAGCAGGTCTCTTTTCCTTCGCTGGCTTTCGATTTCGGAGAAATCGGGCCCGCTGCGCGGGCCCCAGGGCCCTGGGGATAAGGGTCTGCGCTGTCTTTGCAGGCAGAAAATGGTCTGAAAGGCCATTTCCTGCCTGGGGCTCGCGGAGCGAGCTGAGCCCTGCGGGCTCCAAAGACAGCGCAGCGGAAAATCCTTGGGGCCCTGGAAAGCCAGCGAAGGCCCAGCCCTCCGGTCTATTCCCAACCCTCTTTCGCCCAAGCGGCAAAAACTTGACACCGGCCGCTCTTCTACAAAACTCAAGCGGCCTGAGGACCAAACCGCCTAGCTCAGCTCCTAGGAATCCCGTCGATTTCGAAAGCATCGTTCTTTTTCTCGAGCAGCGGCCGGTGCATCGGCATTATTCCCTGGAAGGCATTCGGCACCTTCTGGACGTGGGTGAAACACGGCGGCTCCCCTCCTTCGTCATCCACGTGGCCGGCACCAATGGCAAGGGCTCCGTCTGCGCCCTTCTGGATCATGTTTACCGTCGGGCGGGCTATGGGGTGGGCTTCTACTCCTCGCCGCACCTGCTGGACATTCGGGAGCGGATTCAGATCTCGGGAATCCCCATCTCCCGGGAGGATTTCGTCCGGCAGTTCCAAAAGCTACGGCCCATCGCCCAGGACTGGGAGAGCCACCATCCCCAAAACCCCATTTCGCACTTCGAATACCTGACGGCGATGGCGCTCTCGTTCTTCAAAGAACAGCGTCCGGAAATCGTCCTGCTGGAGACCGGTCTGGGGGGGCGCTGCGACGCGACGACGGCGACGGCCGCCGACCTCACCGTCATCACGAGCCTCCATTACGACCACCAGGCGCACCTGGGCCAGACTTTGGGGGAAATCGCCCGAGAAAAGGCCGGCATTCTGCTCCCTAAAATCCCGCTCGTGCTGGGAAACATTCGGGGTGAGGCCCTGGGCGTGCTGCGGGAAGAGGCTCGGGCCCGGGATGTGCCCCTCCTAGGAGCCTTCCGCATCGGCGAGGAGGAATGGGCGCAGCACTACGCCCACCTGCCCCTCTACCAGCGGGATAACCTGGGAACGGCGAAGGCCGTTGTGGAACAGCTGCGGGAAAAATTTCCCCTGCCGCCGGAGCTCTGGCATCGGGAATCGCCCCGCTTCCACTGGCCCTGCCGTTGGGAATGCTTCAGCAACGGAGCGGGCGGAGAGATCGTCCTCGACGGGGCGCATAACCTCGAGGGCGCCGAAGCCGTTTTGCGGGAAATCGAGCGGCATAGATTTTTGGGGAAATCCTTTCGCCAGCTCATTTTCGGGTCCATCGAGGCCGGTCGGGCCCGGGCAATGCTGGAGGTTCTGGCTTCCCCATTTGAGGAGATCTTCCTCGTCGCCGATGGCTACGAGCGACACCTTTCGGCCGAAGAGCTGTTGAACTGCCTACCTCGCCCATTTTTAGAAAAATCCCGTGTCCTTTCCCTGGCCCAGGTCGGAGCCCTGCTCCCGAGCATCGGGAAAAAACTGATCACCGGTTCGCTCTACCTGCTGGGGAGCATTTTGAAAAACCACCGCTCTCTTCTGCGAAAACTAGTCCCGGATGGGGCCGCCTTTGCGTGAGGGAAAGGGAAAGGAACTTTCTCTTTCCCCCACGCGGCGCCCGCAACGCGGGCGCCAGGGCCCGTAGGGCCCAAAGGCGGCCCCAAGCACTGCAGCTCCAATCGATGGAAACCGGACCACTCCTGCCCGTAAAAACTGCCCCAATTCTCTTCTCGATGGGCCGGGTTTTTTCGCTGTCTTTGCAGCGCAGGAAACAAAAGTTCCTTTTGTTTCCTGCGCTGGAGCCCGCTCCGCGGGCGAGCCCCTGCGGGCTCCAAAGACAGCGAAAGAAAAACACATCCCAGCCTCCATTTCGCCAAAGCCTTGAATCCCTGGGTAGGAAGGCCTCAGAATTCGAAGCGATAGGGCACCAGGCGCCGGCCCAGCTCCTCGCCAAAGGCCCTTTCGTCCTCTGGGGAAGGTGCCTCGAAGCTCATGGAGAAGCGCAGGGCAGGCTCGACGTCATCCCAGGGCACGCAGACGATGCCCAGGGCATCCAGCAGCCAGACCGCGCAGGCTTCGGCATTGGGAAAATCGACGCAGGCCCCGTCAGCGGCCCGCACCGCCCGCGGCGCAGCGGTGTAAAGAAAAAATCCGGCCCCGGAAGGCGAAACCGACCAGCCCTTGGCCCTCAGCACAGTGGAAATTCCCTCCATGCGACGGGCATATTTCTCGGCCGTACGCCGCGTGATCTCCGGATGGGCGAGCGCTTCGCAGGCCGCCTCCTGAATGGCCAAAAACTGTCCCGAATCGCCGTAGTCCTTGACGAAGGCAAAGGCCCGAATGAGCTCCGCCGGCCCACAGACCCAGCCCAGGCGCCAGCCGGTCATGTTGAAGGCCTTGGACATCGAGTGCACCTCGACGCTCACCTCCTTAGCCCCCTCCACCGAGAGCAGGGAAAGAGCTTTCTCCTGCCCATGAACCAACGCGGCATAGGCCGCATCGTGGATGAGGATGACCTCGTGCCGTCGAGCCCAGGCGACGGCTTTTTCAAAAAATGTCCGGGTCGCGACCGCTCCGGTCGGGTTGTTGGGATAGTTGAGCGAGAGCAGCTTCATCCGCTTTGCCACCCCGTTCGGAACGGACTCCAGGTCGGGCAGGTGGTGGTTTTTGGCCAGAAGGGGCAGTTCGAAGATCTCCCCACCGAGAAAACGGACCTGCTGACCCAGCACCGGATAGCCCGGCTTCGTCACCCCGACGACGTCGCCGGGATTCACCAGGCAGAGCGGCAGGTAGGTGAGCGCGGATTTCGCCCCGATGCAGTGGATGATCTCCCGCTCCGCATCCAGAACAACCCCGTAAATCTCCCGCATGTATTCCGCCACGGCCCTTTTGAAAGGAGCCGCTCCGTTGTCGGCGTAGACGCGATTCTCCCTCTTTCCGGCCGCCCGGGCCAGCGCGTCCACCACCAGGCCATCGGCCATCGCATCCGGCTCCCCGATACCTAGATCCAAAAACCGCCGGTCCGGAAAGCGCCGCATCGCCCGCCGCTTCGCCTCCTTGATCCGCTCCATCTTGTAGGCCTTTTCAAGCCCAAAAGCCTCCCCTCCGATGCGCTCCGCAAAGAACTTCCTGAAATCCATGCCCCCCATCATCTCCTCCCGAGGAAGCTGTCAAGATAGGCCATGGGCCCGGGAGTGACTGGGCCACGGCCGAGCATGGGGTCGGGGTCGGCTGGGGAATGGCCGAAAATGGCTGGGGGAATCCGCTTGGCATACGCGAAAATTGATTTATACTGCCGGTAGGGGTATGGGGAGGCGATTTCATCATCCGGGGCGGCCAGAAGTATCGGGCGCGACGGAGCCGGTTCCGGCGGCGGGAAAAAGCGCGAGTTCCAGGAATAGGACTTTGAGGCCGACGCACGGCTTCAGCCTGATAGAGCTGTTGGTCATCGTAACGATCATCGTGCTGATGGCGTCCCTTCTGTTGAGCGTGGTTCGCAAAAGCCTCCACAGTTCCCAGCGGGCCCGGGCCGCGGGCTGCATGGAGCAGCTCGTCGTCGCCTATACGACCTATATTCAAAACTACAGCGCTGCGCTCGGGACCATCGACGCCTCCGCTTTGGAGGGCATGAGCACCCATGATTGGATTGCCCGGATGGCGGAGCAGGGCTACATCAATGATCCGCGCCTGGTGATGTTCGACTTCGACCCTTTGGTGAAGAAATACTCGGCGGCCGGTTTTTTGGGGGATTTTCTGAACTTCTGTTCCCCGCTTTTCGGCGCAATGCCGCGAAAAATATGGGACACCTCCCAAAAGAGGCTCGACGCGAGCTTTGCGCAAGCCCCTCTCAGCATCCATTTCTCCGGCATTCCCATCTCCAGCATGAGAGAACCGGTGGCCTGGACGCGTGGGTTGAATGAAGGTACCGGCAGATGGAATCCGGTCCGGGGCACGACGGGAGACGGGAGCGACGGGGGCATTTGGGGCCCATCGGGCGGTTTGGTCGCCTTTGCGAATGGACGCGTCCAGTGGTTTGAGTCCTTCCGCTGGGTCAAAGTAGCTCCAAAGGAAAAAACTCCAGCCATAGACTGGACGAACACACCCTCCCATTATGAGGAAGAACCCATCGTGGAACCGGAGCCAAAGCCAAAAGAATCGGAGGAGCCAGAACCGGAGCCAGAGCCCTCGTATATTCCACCCTATAGCCCACCAAGCAACCCCGATCCAGAACCAGAACCAGAGCCGGAGCCGGAGCCCGAACCAGAGCCGCCCGATGAACCTTCATGGGAAGCCTTGTGGAAAAAAGGTTCCCTGAGAGAGGTGATTTATGAGATGAATAACCGAGGCAGCGCAGTCAAAAGCATAATTGAAAATCCGAGCGCTCTTCTCAA
>JAIRLG010000042.1 GCA_031259625.1 Puniceicoccales bacterium | reverse complement strand
ATTTTGGAGATAAATTATAGACGTGTTTGGGAAATGACAACGCCTTTGTGCGGAGAGAAGGAAAGGCCTTGGTTTTCCTCGGGCGCGGGGGCCTTTGGCCTTGCGGGTGTGGGGCTGTCTTTGGAGCCCGAAGGGGCTCGCCCGCGGAGCGGGCCCCAGCGCCGGCCGGGAAAAGTCCCTTTTCCCGGCCGGCGCTGCAAAGACAGCCCCCCAAAAAACCTTCCCAAATTTCAGAGGAAACCCACTCCAAAGGAAACCTTCCCCTCCACTTCAAAGGGAAACTTTTCCCCCACTTCTGAAAATCCTTGTGGAGTGTCGGGAATTGCCCAAGGTCGACGCCTACGCCAGCAAGAGCATTTGCCGCAGCTCTCGGGACTTTCCGAGTGGAGCGCTGCCTTGGCCGATGGGCGAGGGCAGGAGGAGCAGGAGGCTGTTCCCCTAAAAGTTGCGAACGGATAGAAAGACATGTCGAAAGCGGAATACCTCGAAAAGGGGCCGGTCATCGATGCGTTCAGGACGCACGAGAAGGATACGGGCTCCTGCGAAGTGCAGGTGGCCATTCTGACGGCCCGCATCCAGCACATCACGGAGCACCTGCGCTCCCACAAAAAGGACTACCACACCCGTCGGGGACTGATCGCGATGGCCAATCGCCGGCGGAAGCTCCTGGACTACCTCCAGAAGCACAGCCTGCCGCGCTACGAGGCCCTCATCCAGCGCCTGAACCTGCGCCGCTGAGTCTTGGCGAGGAGGCAAAAGTTTGGCCATGGTGGGAAGGGCGATGGGTTTGATGAGCGAAGAGGAGACAAGGGTTTGGGTCACGGCGGGAGAGGCGAGGATTTTGATGAGGGCCGGGAGGCTCGGTTTTTGGTTTTATGAATGGGAAAGAGAGGGGCCCTGAAGGACGGGCCCGAGCGGAATAGAAGGAGAAGACATATGAAGCAGTTATACAACGTGGAGGTGCCCGAGCGGGGCCTGGAATTTTCCACCGGCAGTTTGGCGAAACAGGCCAATGGAGCGGTGACGGTGCGGCTGGGAGACACCTGTGTCTTCGTCAGCGCAGTGGCGGCGGAGAGCCCCCGGGCCGGGCAGGATTTCTTCCCCCTGAGCGTCGACTACCGGGAGAAATTCTCGGCGGCCGGCCGGATTCCCGGGGGTTATTTCAAGCGGGAGGGCCGGCCATCGGAAAAAGAAGTCCTGAGCTCCCGGCTCTGCGACCGCCCGCTGCGGCCGCTCTTCCCCAAGGGCTTCCGGAACGAGGTGCAGATCATCGGTTACCTCCTGTCGGCTGACCTGCAGAACGACGGCGACATCCTAATGATCAACGGCGCCTCGGCGGCGCTGCTCTGCTCCGACATCCCCTGGGACGGCCCCATCGGGGCGATCCGCCTGGCGGATATCGGCGGCGAGTGGGTGGTGAACCCCACCCATGAGCAGATGCTGGATTCCCGGCTGGACATGGTCTACGTCGGCAACGAGCGCCATCTGCTGATGATCGAGGGCAACGCCGACCAGTTGCCGGAGGCGCGATTTCTGGAGGCCCTTCGCTTCGCCCAAGAAAGCATTCAGCCGATTCTGCGAGCCCAGCGGGAACTGGCCGCCCTGGCGGGCAGGCCCAAGAGGGAATTTTCGCTGATCCAGCCCGACGAGCGCGTCCTGGCTCTCTGCACGCGCTTCGAAGGACGCCTACGGGAGGCCATTGCCCTGCCGGAAAAGCTTGCCCGCAACGCCGCCATCGCCGCCATTCGGGAGGAGATCCAAGCGGGCCTGAAAGGGGAACTGGGCGAGGAGCTGGACGAGCCGGAAACGGCGCTGTCCGTGGCCCTCGAAGAAGTGCTCGAAAAGACCCATCGGCATCGCCTGCTGGTGGAGGAAAAGCGTTCGGATGCTCGGGCCTGCGATGAGCTCCGACCCATCCAGTGCGCCACCGGCGTCCTGCCCTGTGTGCACGGCTCCGCCCTCTTCCAGCGGGGTGAGACCCAGGCGCTGGTGACCACGACGCTGGGCTCTTCACGGGATGTCCAGGAGATCGACGCGGTCTCCGGCGGCATTCACTCCAAGACCTTCGTGCTGCACTACAACTTCCCGCCCTTTTCGGTGGGCGAGACGGGCCGCATGGGCTCGACCGGCCGGCGGGAGATCGGCCACGGGGCATTGGCGGAGCGCTCGCTGACGCCGGTGCTGCCGGAGGAGGAGGAATTTCCCTACGCCATCCGCGTGCTGTCCGATATTTTGGAATCCAACGGCTCCTCCTCCATGGCCACTGTCTGCGGCGGCTGCCTGGCGCTGATGGACGCCGGGGTCAAGATCACGGCACCGGTGGCCGGCATCTCGGTGGGACTGGTCACCGCCGCCGATGGGGCTGGGGAGATCCAAAAGCACCTCCTCCTGACCGACATCATCGACGCTGAGGATCATTTTGGCGACATGGACTTCAAGATCGCCGGCACGCGGGAGGGCATCACCGGCTTCCAGCTGGACCTGAAAATCCATGGCCTGCCGCTGAGCATCGCGGAGGAGGCGGTGGGCCGCAGCCGGGC
>JAIRLG010000005.1 GCA_031259625.1 Puniceicoccales bacterium | reverse complement strand
AACGACATCCTCCTGTTGGCCGGACCGAAGTCCGTTCTGGAAAAGATGCTGGCCGCCGAGCCGAAGCTCTTCGCCTAGCATTGCTGCCCTGGCGCGATGGCCAGTCGCCGCCGCGCGGCGAAGCCGCGCGGCCGGCGACCCCGGCCCGGCGCCCGCTCCGCGGAGCGGGCGCCGGGCCGCCTTTGCTTTGCAAAGGGGCCATCGCGCCAAAAAAACACGCCGCTCTCTCAAATTTTTTCCGGACCGGGTGAAAACGGCCGTTGCAAGGGAGACGGCGTCGGGTGGCAGAAAGCGATAAGTCCAGAGAAGCGGAAGACCCTCGTGTTTTTTGCGCCGTCTCCGGTGTTTTTTTGCGCTGTCTTTGCAGCGGAGGGAATCCAAAGGGCCCCTTTGATTCCCTTCGCTGAGGCCCGCTGCGCGGGCCGCTCCCTTCGGGAGCCAAAGACAGCGCACCCCGAATGGCCCAACAGCCCTCTTGGCAACAGCCACTGTCCGTTCCCCACTAGAAGCGGTCGAGAAGGGCTCCCTGGCCCTTCGGGCAGAGCACCCAGGAGCCCCCGCTAAGGCTGCAGAGCATCTGACTCCGACCGGGAACGGCAGACCAAATCTCAGGCTGCTCGTACTTCTTCGCCAGGAAATCCGTAGCCGAAGAGGATCCCTCATCACCCATCTGAAAGGGACGGATCCAAAGCCGCCCGCTCGCATCACGGCCGAGGGACAGCTTCTGTGACGCGAGGGCGGGACCATGACCCGAAAGGCCCAAAAAGGCCTTCATATTACCCGCCGCTTCCCGCATTTCCAAGTCCATACAGGCCGTTTGGGACTGCTCCATCAGGCGGGAGATGTAGAGAAAGGCCAGCGGATAGACGAAAACCGCAATCCCAAAGGCCACCAGCAGCTCGATCAGCAAAAAGCCCCCTCTAGACTTCGTCCTAGAGAGCCGTGAGGAAATTCCGTACATTTTCAACTCCTTCATGGATTTGCACATGGCCATTGGCATTGACGGCGACACAGCCGAGGGGAAATGCATCGGGCCCGGAACACACCCCCATCGCCCGATGGGGAGGGCTGCTCCCATCCGCCTCTCTCAGCTCTCCGGCGGGGTTGAAGAACCATTCCCAGACGGAAACACCGCCCTCGCCGAGAAGACTAGACGTGCCGCTCAGCCAGGCCTCCGAGACGGAGACAACACCACCTGCCGGGAAACTACGATTCTCGAACTGGGTCAGCAGCCGACAATGCTCGGGCAAAGGCTCGGAGCGCGACAGAGTCCACTCGGCCGACGGGCCAAGATCCGGAGAACTGAGGAGAAAAATCCGGGATTCACGTCCGGATAGCGCATCGCCTCTATCCCATAAAATGCGCACGTAGACGCGGTCCAGACGGGCTGTCGTCGTGGCCAGGGAGAGAAAATTCTCCAGCACTCCGAGCGCCAGGGACAGCCTCCGATGGGAGAGATCCCGACGGATGACATGGCCGATCACCATCAGCAGGGCGAAGAGCAGCCCGATGGTGGTCAGAAGCTCCACCAGCGTGAACGCCGATCTCAAACCTCTGAACGCCGATCCCGAACCTTTGAATGCTAATTCTGAACCTCTGAACGCTGATCCCGAACCTCTAAATACCGAACCCTGGGCCTTTTTGGAAAAAACCATACCCCCTGAAGGGGAATGATTATCGCCGCCCTGCCCTTTTCGTCAAAGAAAAAGACTGCCCGTCACTCGCCGTCGTCCCCTATGGCACTCACGGGGCAGCTCTCCAGGGCCTCTCGGCACAGCTCCTCCTCTTCGGGGGTGGCGGGCTGGCGGCTCAGGAAAGAAGTACCCGCATCGTGATCGCGGGCGAAGCAGTCGGGGGCCAGTTCACGACAGAGGTCGCAGTCGATGCACTGGTCATCCACATAAAAACGCCCCGGAACATTTTTTGGCGACTTGTTCGCGCTGTTGGCCATATTCGCTCTTCCACAACTTTTACAAGCCCCTCCGGGCGTCAAGTCTTTTCATGAACAGGCCATTCCATCTTCCGCCGCAGACCAATGCCCAGGCGCAGCCAAGGGTTTTCCGCCGGAGTCCGGGAAAAATCCCTCCAGAACCGGAGCCAGCTTCGGCTCAGGATAAGCCAGATTTGTACCGGAATGAGCCAGCTTCAGCGCAGTTGAAGCCAGCTTCTGGCCAGGATGAGCAGGCTTCGGGCCAGCTGAAACCAGTTCCGGTTCGGGACGAACTGGAGTTCGACGATTTCCTCGATTTTCTCCGCTGTGAGCGAAATTTCTCCCCCCATACGCTGAGCGCCTATGGGGAATCGCTGTCCCAGTTTCGGGCCTATCTTCAAAAATACCAACTCAGCCGCTCCTGGACAGGCGTTGCGACGGAGCATATCCGGCAGTGGATGATCGAAGTCCAGCACGACCATAAAAAATCGACCCTGCACGCGCGGGTCGCAGCCCTCCGCTCGTTCTTCCGCTACCGGCAGGCGCGGGAGAATTTGGAGAACAACCCCTGCCGCGGATTGACCTTGCCGCGGAAGGAAAAGGTCCTGCCGAAATTCCTCTCCGAAGCGCAAGTGGATGCGCTGATTCAAGAGCCGATGCGGCTCTTCTCCCTCTCCCGGCTGGAGCCTTTCGTCGCCCATCGCGACGCATTGATTCTGGAACTTTTCTACAGCACGGGCTGCCGCATCGGCGAACTGGCCTCGCTGCGCTGGTCGCAGATCCAGCTCTCCCAAGCTTGGATCAAAGTTCACGGCAAGGGCGCCAAGGAACGCCTCTGCCCCATCGGCCAGCGGGCCGTCGATGCCCTGCTCCGTTGGCAAGGTTTTCTGCAATCCCGAGCCCTACTTTTCCGTCCCGATGCCCCCAATATCCCTGCCGATGCCCCCGTTTTTTTCGCCCAACGCACGCCGCAAAGGGCCCTCTCCGCCCGTTGCATCCAGCAGCGGCTGAAGGACTATCTGGCCCGTGCCGGCCTGCCGCTGGATCTGTCGCCGCACAAGCTCCGCCATTCCTACGCGACCCATCTGCTCAACCGCGGGGCCGATCTCCGCAGCGTTCAGGAGCTCCTCGGCCATGAAAATCTCTCCACGACCCAGATCTATACCCATGTGGACATAACTCATATGAAGAAAACCTACCGGCGGGCTCATCCGAGGGGCTAGAACTGTGTTTGGGCGCGATGGCCCCTTGGCTAAAGCCAAGGTCGGCGCTCCCCGCTCCGCGGGAGCGGGGAGCACCGTCGTGAAGGGGAGCCGCCGGAGGCGGCTCCCCTTCACGGGCCATCGCGCCGGAATTTCCCATCGCGCCGGAATTTTCTTGGCCTTTTAGACTCCGCTATCCCGGCCTATCCACTACTTCAGCTTACCCGCTACTTCGGTTTATTCGCCACCCCGGCCTATTGGCTATTTCGGCTTAGAGTGAAACACCAGGTCGTGGTCGAAGTAGTTCAGGTCCATGCCGGCGTTGACCACAATACCCTGGCCATTGATGCCGCTGGACAGCGGGCTGAGC
>JAIRLG010000081.1 GCA_031259625.1 Puniceicoccales bacterium | reverse complement strand
TGACCCCCAATCCGGACATCCTCTGCAACCGACACATCAAATTCGGCTTTCTGGCCGATTACGCCCGGGAATTGGGCTGTGCCGGCCTCGCCACCGGACACTACTGCCAAAAGCAAACTTATGCCGATGGTTCCTGCGATCTGTTCGAAGGGGCCGATCCGAACAAGGATCAGTCCTACTTTCTGGCCTATATTTCCCAATCCCAGCTACGGTTCGCAGAATTTCCGGTCGGCCATTGGAAAAAGCCCGACGTGCGCGCGCTGGCCGCGGAGGCGCAGCTCGGCAATGCGGCGCGAAAGGATAGCCAGGGCATCTGCTTCCTGGGCAAGGTTCGGATTCGGGATTTTCTATCCCGCTACATTACCGACTCGCCCGGGCCCATCGTCGACACCGAGGGGCGTATCCTGGGAGAGCACCGCGGACTCCATCCGTTCACGCTGGGCCAGCGCCACGGGATCCGCCTCCCGTCGAACCGAGACCACGAGCACTACGTCGTCGTGGCCAAGGATGGGGAAAAGAATCAGCTCGTCGTGGCTCTGGAGAGCTCCGCCTCCGCGCTCCTTTATCGCCGGAGGTTTATCCTGCACCAGCTCCACTTCATCCGCGAACGGATAGAAAAGCCCTGTCGGCTCCTGGGCCGGCCGCGCCATCGGGATCCCTCCCAGAGCCTCCACTTCGAGCCCACCGGCCCCGATTCCGCCGTCGTCGAATTCCAAAGCCCTCCGCGCGCCCTCGCCGGTGGGCAGGTGCTCGCCCTCTACGAGGGAAAACGCCTCCTGGGCGGAGGGATTTATGCCTAGATTTCGAAAAAAGGGCTCCCGGTTAAAAGGAAAGGGCTCCCGCTTGGAAGGGAATTCTGAACGGCACATCCTGGCCATCAAAGCCAAGAGGCTCCTCTTTTTTGGGGCTGCCTTTGGCTTCCACAGGAAGCGGCCCGCCTCCGGCGGGCCCCCGCCGAAGCCCCCTTCGGGGGCTTCGGCGCAAAGGCAGCCCCCAACCTAAAATCACGCAACCGAGACTTCGGAAAGACAGAAATCCAATCGCAATGCCTCAGGACGGCTCAAGACTCCTTTTGTCAACCACTGCCCGTCGATGAACCTGAACCGATGCCGGCGGCCAGCCGAGGATCCGATGTGGGAACGCCTTCTGGGGTCATGAGTTTATGGGTTGTGTGGTCGAACCACTCCACGTGGCCATCGAAAAAGGCGATAAATCCCCCCTCATCGCCGTAGACACCCGTGACCGCATCCCATTTTCCGGTCGTAGGGTCCAGACCACGGGTATAGGCGATCGGGATCATTTCGGGAGACATCTCGGAATCTGGGTTTATCCCCGCCAGGGGCACGACACTGGCGTGAGACCAAGCGGCGTTGGCCCCCGCAGGCATGTTCCCGCCCGCATCGACGACCACCTTGGGGAGCTCACCTCCCGCCATCTTCTTCAAATAAGGATCGTCGTTCCACAGATAGACGGCCGCTTCGTTGAGAACACCGGTCTGGGCGAGCGTTCTGGCCCAATGATAGGTCGGCCAGGCCGCATCCGCCCCCGTTGGCGTAGGTACAGTCCGGGTCTCGCCGGAGAATCCGCTGCAATAATGGATAAAGGCCACCGCGATCTGGCGCATGTTGCTCGCTCCGCGCGCGCGGCGGGAACTCCGAAGCGCCCTTTGCACCGATGGAACGAGAATGGCCGAGAGGATCGCGATGATCGCGACCACCACCATCAGCTCCATCAACGTAAAGCCAGGCCCCCTGCGTCCTTTTCCTAAAGATTTCATTTTTTTATCCTATACAGGACATCCCCATGACTTTTTCGATGGCCATTCCCCTGCTAAAGTCACCACCAGAATCCTCGCGCCCTTGCCCTTCCAATGAAAATTTCATTCTTATCCTATACGGACCATTCCCATGACCTTTTCGATGGCCATTCCCCTGCTGAAAAAGCCCTTCCCGCCGAAGAGCTTTTCGTCCCTAGGAGAGATCTCTGTCCTTATTCTTCAGGCAGCCAGTTCCCGGCTATCCGAGAGGAGGCGTTACTCACTGCCGTCAGTTGTCGGGACCGGAGCGCTTGCCGAAACAACCGTAGCCGCGGCAATGGGACTTGTGGTAGCAGTCCCATCCGGCTGAACAAGTTTATCTTTCGTGGTTTCGAACCATTCCACATGGCCATCGAGAAAAGCGACAAATCCACCCGCATCGCCGTAGACACCCGTAGCAGCGCTCCATGTTCCGGCATCGGTGTCCAACCCGCGAGTCCAGGCGATCGGCGTCGTCGTGGCTGGGGCATTGGGATCCACGCCCACCAACATCACTACGCTGGGGCCCGGGTCAGTCCAACATCCACTAGAGACCAAGTCGCCGCTGCTGCTTTTTACAAACTTCGGAATATCCGTTTTTCCTTTCAACAGCGGATCATCGCTCCAAAAGTACACATTGGCCTCGTTGAGGACATTGGCCTTAGCCAACTCCATAGCCCACCCGGAGTGTGTTGTTACCGTTGTAGGTATCGTTCGTTGATCCCCGAATGTATTGCTGTAATTCATATACGCCACCGCCAGCTGCCGCATGCTGTTCGAACCCCGCGTACGACGGGCGCTGTCGATCGCCTTCCGTACGGACGGGACCAGAATAGCCGAAAGGATCGCGATGATCGCGATCACCACCATCAGTTCCATCAATGTGAAGCCCCGTTTCCTAGATTTTTTCTCCATAAAACCCACCTCTTCAAACTCCATAAACTCTAACTACCTCCAACCCCGACGCGAAGCTGTTTTCCCATATTAGCAAATACTTGCACTGGCGTCAATACCCTAATGGAAATTTTTGGCAGAGTTTTCGCACTTCGGCGCGAATGGCCTTGGGTAAGGCCTCGTCGTTCGGCGAGGAGAGGATTTGCTCGATCCACGCGGCAATCCGCTCCATCTCCGCCTCCCGCATCCCACGGGTCGTCACGGCCGGAGTGCCCAGGCGCAGCCCGCTCGCCTGGAAGGGACTGCGCGTCTCCCTCGGCACCGTATTGGCATTGACCGTGATGCCGGCCGCCTCCAGAGCCGTCGCCGCCGCCCGGCCGCTCAAGTCCGGAGAGGTCGGTCGCAGATCCAGGAGCAACAGGTGATTCTCGGTGCCGGAACCGACGAGGCAGAGGCCCAGCCGCCGTAGTTCTTCGGCCAGGGTTCGGGCATTGGCCAAAATCTGCCGTTGGTAGTCCCGGAACTCCGGCCGCAGGGCCTCGCCGAAGCAGACCGCCTTCCCGGCGATGACGTGCATCAGGGGTCCACCCTGATGTCCCGGGAATACCGATGCGTCGATCGCCCGGGCCCATTGCTCCCGACACAGGATCAGCCCGCCGCGGGGTCCGCGCAGGGTCTTGTGCGTCGTCGTCGTGACGAAATCCGCATGGGGGATCGGCGAGGGATGCAGTCCGGCTACCACCAGCCCGGCGATGTGGGCGATGTCGGCCAGCAGCAGCGCACCCGACGCCCGTGCGACCTCCCCCACCCTCTGGAAATCGATGATCCTAGGGTAGGCCGAGGCGCCGATGGTGATCAGCTGCGGCCGCTCCCGGAGGGCGATTTTTTCCAGGGCCTCGTAATCGATGGCGGCGGTCTGCGGATCGACGTCGTAGTGGGTGACCCGATAGAGCATGCCGCTGAGATTTTTGGGATGCCCATGGGTCAGATGCCCGCCATTTTCGAGGGAAAGCGTCAAAATCTTATCTCCGGGTTTCAGCACCGCCGTGTAGACCGCGAGATTGGCCTGTGTCCCCGAGTGGGGCTGGACATTGGCATGTTCGGCTCCAAATAATCGCTTGGCACGCCCGATGGCCAAATTCTCAATCGCATCCACATATTTGCACCCACCGTAATAACGCCTTTCGGGATAGCCCTCGGCGTATTTGTGGGTCAAAATGCTGCCGACCGCCTCCAGCACCGCCGGCGAGGTGAAATTTTCCGAGGCGATCAGCTCGATGCCCTCGTTCTGCCGACGCCACTCCCGATGGATCCAGGTGGCCACTTCGGGATCCTGCTGCTCCAGAGAAGAGAGATTCATCATGGCTTCCTGATCATGGGCCGTCCGCCGGTGTCGGCAAATGAATTCTCTCCGCCGATGGGGGAAATGGGGAGTGGTTGTTGCCACGGGGATTCTCAGGGGGCGCTGTCTTTGGCTCCCAAAGGGAGCGGCCCGCGTAGCGGGCCCCAGCGGAGAAAATCAAAGGAGGGCCCCTTTGATTTTCTCCGCTGCAAAGACAGCGCCAAAAAAACCCAAGAATCCCTCCGGACTTGCCGAAGGGCTGCTATGCTTATAACCCCTCCCGTGATTCCACCGACCCATGACAGTCCCGAAACCTGGGATACGGAAAAAATCTACAGCATTTCCTCCCTGACGGAACGGATCCAAAGCCTCCTGGGTTCCCACATCCCCATGCTCTGGATCGGCGGCGAGATCTCCAACCTCCGGCAGCAGAGCTCCGGTCATCTCTACTTCACTCTCCAGGACGAGCGGAGCCAGATCGCCTGCGTCCTCTTCCGCGGCGATGCCCTACGGCTCCACTTTCCCTTGGAAAACGGAAAATCCATCCTCTGCTACGGCAGCCTGGAGCTCTACGCCCCGCGGGGCCAGTACCAATGGATCGTCCGCCACGTATTGCCCTGCGGCACGGGCCAGCGGGACGCGGAATTTCAGAAACTCAAGGAGCGTTGCCGGCGCGAAGGGCTCTTCGACACCGAGCGCAAGCGGCCGATTCCCCCCACGGCCAATCCCATCGCCCTACTCAGCTCCCCGACCGGCGCCGCCCTGCAGGATTTTCTCCAAATCCTACGCCGGAAGGACTGGCGAGGGGAGATCCTCCTCTTCCCCTGCCGGGTCCAGGGCGACGAGTCCGTTCGGGACTTTCTCCACAGCCTCGACTCGGCCCAACACTCCCCGGCCCAGCTCATCGTCCTGGCCCGGGGCGGTGGCAGTGCCGAGGACCTCTGGACCTTCAACGCCGAAGCCCTCGTCCGGAAACTGGCCGATTGTCCCAAGCCCATCCTCTCCGCCATCGGCCACGAGATCGATTTCACCCTGGTCGACTTCGTGGCCGATCTCCGGGCCGAAACCCCCTCCGCCGCGGCGGAAATCATCGCGACGAATTACCAAAATGCCCAACAGCGCTGCTGGGATTTGAAAGAACGGCTGGCGGAAATTTTCGAAGAATACACTTCCCGGCAGCGGCAGCACTGGCAATTTCTGCGGCAGCGCCTGCGGAACGTCTCCCCCGAGCGGCGGATCGAGCACCAGCGGCACCAGCTCCAGCGGACTTTCTACCGATTTTTTGAAGGCACCCGCTCGGCCCTCGCCTCCAAAAGAGAAGGACTCCTGGGCCTTCAGCGGCGCTGGGAGAGCTACGACATCGGGCGCAATCTCCGCAGCGGGTTCTTGATCGCCGAAAATTTTCAGGGGAAAATCCTCCGCCACCGCCGCGATGTCCCGCCGGGCACTGGGCTGATCCTCCATTTCCAGGATGGTACCCTGAGGGTCAGTGGCAGTACCCCCCTCGAGGCACCTCCTCTTGCCGGAAACAGATAGTAGGGTCTAGATTCAGAGCCCTTTTTCTCGTCCTGGGGTGGATTGGTCCTCCACTTCCAAGATGGCCCGCCGAAGGTCAGTGGCAGTACCCCCCTCGATGGGCCTCCTCTCGCCGGAAATAAATAGTAGGGGCTAGATTCAGAGCCCTTTTTCTCGTCCTGGGGTGGATTGGTCCTCCACTTCCAGGATGGCCCACCGAAGATCAATGGCGGTGCCCTCCCTCGAGGCGCCCTTCCTCGTCGGAAATAAATAAGGGGCCAGCTTCGGGCAGAGGCCAGATCTAAAACTCCATTCCCCGTCCTGGTGGTGGGGGAGCGATTCGAACGCTCGAAGGGGAAACCCCGACAGATTTACAGTCTGCACCCTTTAGCCACTTGGATACCCCACCGTGACCGGAATTTTTTCGAAGCTAGAGGCCCGCTGGGGCTTAGCAAGAAATTTCTCTCCGAGGTAATTCCCCTCCATGGCATTTCCCATTTCCCTTCACGACATTTCTCTCCACAGCCAGTCATGAACTCTCCCTAGCCGACCATTAAAGCTCCCGAGAGTAATTCCGACTGCATCGAGAAGAAATACGGTTTCATCATCGGCGAGCGCACGGCTAGGGAGAATCTGCTTTGCCCAACTTGTCTGTCCGGTTTTTCCGACTTTTGCCGGGTTTGGAGAGAAGCGGGGCAGTCGAGGCAATTCGGCTTGCAGATGGCCGAGCCTCTGGTCTGTAGACTGCTGAGTATCTGAGGTGAGTAGCCGAGCAATCTGGCCTAAGGTTTGCCGGCTTTGGCAGCGAGGGGCAGGGGCTTCGCCCCTGCTCTTTGCTGCGGCCCGCGGCGCGGCGCGCGCCGCAGGCCCGATTCCGCAGGAATCCAAAGCCGGCAGGGTGAATCAAATCCTCTCTGCACAAAATATTCTAATGAATCGAGTTTCGGGATGATCGAAAATCTCTCACTTTTTTATCGACGCGATTTGGCTCCATGCTGCAGCGTGCGGTCCCATATTGGCGGTGGCAGGTTCAGGCGCGGGATCACACCATCTGCTTCTAGCTTCTATTGTCCTAATGACATACCGAAGTCTCCCCTCATCCTCTGAATTTTCGAGATTCTTTCAGGTTCATGATATGAATCCACGACTCGCCTTCAAAATACATCTTCCGCCTAATCCGACTGCTGATCTGCGTTTTGGCGTTGGACCGGTGTTGCCAAAAGCGGCGGATGGTTAGTCGCAGATACTTCCTCGTCGGCATGTTGGTGAAACCATTCCTCATTCTGTCTCCTCCACTCCCCCCAGCGGGGCGACGGCCGAAGGGGCTCCGCCGGATGTTTGGGAGGCAATTTTTCCAGAGTAGCCTCCCAGATTCCCAGCAAGGAAGTGAATACCTGTTGCGACGTTGGCCGATGCGTCGGCTCCGGATCCATCATCCAGGCCAGCAGCTCGGATAGCTTCTGGATCGTTTCGGCGTCATAGGCATTGCCAGTTGCCCGGCGCAGACGGTCGTTGCAGGCATTGAGAAAATCCAGGAACCACCGAATCCTCCCCTCGTGGTCGAGCTCGCTGGTCTCTTGGTGGAAACGGGAAGGGGAACAATTGGGCCATAATTCGACTATCAGAGAGTATGCATCCGATGAACATCCAAAGAGCAGCAATACAATCGGAGAACCCTCTGCGTATATCTCCCAAGAAACATCGACCTGAGAATTATAGAATTTTCTCATCAATTCTTCCATTTCAGAAGACGAAACAGGCTGACCCTCTGAACGCTGACGTTTAAGACTCTCATGCCGTATCGAAATCAAAGCAATTTCCGGACCATACCATGCTCCGCAACAAGGAGATTCTCCAATTTTTCGCGAAGATTCGAGATCGATAATTCGAACATGGTCTTCGCTACTTAGCATAAAATTGTCCAAACAAGGATCACCGTGGACCCTGCCA
>JAIRLG010000060.1 GCA_031259625.1 Puniceicoccales bacterium | reverse complement strand
GACAGCCCCACACCCGCAAGGCCAAAGGCCCCCGCGCCCGAGGAAAACCAAGGCCTTTCCTTCTCTCCGCACAAAGGCGTTGTCATTTCCCAAACACGTCTATAATTTATCTCCAAAATCGCCCTTCCCATCCATGGATCCCATCAACAATTTTACGCCCCGGGCCCAGCAGGTGCTGGTGCTGGCCCGACAGGAGGCGGACCGTTTCCACCAGACCTACGTGGGCACCGAACACCTCCTGCTGGGGATTCTGGAGCTGGGTCAGGGCATCGCCTTCAACGCCCTGGAGCGGCTCGGCGTGGACAACGCGGTCATCCGGGAGCGCATCGAACAGAGGGTCTCCGCCCTCCTCCATGAGCCGATACAGCCGCTCTTCAAAGCTTCCCCCCAAGTGCCCTTCACCCCGCAGGTGAAGAAGGTGCTCATCCTGGCGGCCAAGGAGGCGCGCGGGCTCCAGCACTCCTACATCGGCACGGAACACCTCCTCCTGGCCCTGCTGCGGGAGAGCGAGGGGATCGCCTCGGAAGTGCTGCGCGAGCTCCACCTGGATGTTCAGGAGTGCCGTCAGGCCATCCTCTCCGAACTGGATCCCCAGTTCACCGGTGATGTGCGCAAGTCGGTGGAAGGGGGCGACTTCCATCCCCCGGATCCTTCGCCGACCCCCGACGAAGCCCTGCGGGTGGAGACGAAAACGCCCGCCCTCCGGGCCTTCAGCCGCGACCTCACCGCCCTGGCCCAGGGCAAGCACCTGGATCCGGTCGTCGGCCGCGACCGGGAGATCGAGCGCAGCCTCCAGATCCTCTGCCGGCGGACGAAGAACAATCCGGCCCTCATCGGCGAAGCCGGCGTGGGGAAGACCGCCATCGTCGAAGGCCTGGCCCAGGCCATCATCGCCAAAAGGGTTCCGCTGTCCCTGCAGGACAAGCGCATCCTCTCGCTCGACCTGGCGCTCATGGTGGCCGGCACCAAGTACCGCGGGCAGTTCGAGGAGCGCTTCAAGGCGGTTCTGGAGGAGGTGCGGCGGGCCCAGCACATCATCCTTTTTCTGGACGAGCTACACACCCTGGTCGGAGCGGGCGCTTCGGAGGGTTCGATGGATGCCTCCAACATGCTGAAGCCGGCGCTTTCCCGCGGGGAGATCCAGTGCATCGGCGCCACGACCTTTGGGGAGTATCGGAAGCACATCGAGAAGGACGCGGCACTGGAGCGGCGCTTCCAGTCGATCATCGTCGAAGCCCCCAATGTTCCCCAGGCCATCCACATCCTCCAGGGGATTCAGTCCTGCTACGAGGCCCACCACTCCGTCACCTATACCCCCCAAGCGGTCGAGTTGGCCGTGCGGCTCTCCGACCGCTACATCCAGGGCCGCTCCCTGCCCGACAAGGCCATCGACATCCTGGACGAGGCCGGTTCCTATGCCCATCTACACGTGCACCCGCGACCACCGGCGCTCGTCGATACCCTGCAGCGGGAGCTGGAGGAGGTCGTCGGCCAGAAGGAACGGGCGATCCGCGACCAGCGCTTCGAGGAGGCGGCCCAGTTGAGGGATAGGGAGAAGCAGCTCCGCGAGCAGCGGGCCTCCGCCCTGCACCACTGGCGTGAGCAGCTCCAGTCCCCCTCGGCCATCACCATCGACGAGGCCTGCATTTATCACACGGTGTCGAACTACACGGGCATTCCCCTCGAGCGCATGGAGCCTCGGGAGAGCCAGTCCTGGCTCTCCATCGAGGAGGAACTGCAGGCCTCCGTCATCGGGCAATCCGAGGCCATCGCCGGCATTGCCCGCTCCCTCCGGCGCGCCCGGGCCGATTTTCGCGACCCCAAGCGGCCCATCGCCTCCTTTCTCCTCCTGGGCCCCAGCGGTGTGGGCAAGACCCATCTGGCCAAAGTGTTGGCGGAAAAGGTCTTCGGCTCCGCCGATGCGCTCATCTCGGTGGACATGACGGAGTATCTGGAGAAATTTTCCGCCTCCCGGCTGATCGGCTCGCCCCCGGGCTACATCGGCCATGAGGAGGGCGGCCAGCTCACCGAAGCGGTGCGGCGCAAGCCCTACAGCGTGCTGCTCTTCGACGAGATCGAAAAGGCACACCAGGAGGTGCTGCCCCTTTTCCTTCAAATTCTCGAAGAAGGCCATTTGACGGACAGCCTCGGCCGCAAGGTCGATTTTCGGAACACCCTGCTCCTCATGACCAGCAACGTCGGCGCCGAGTTCTTTCGGAAAAATGGCGGTCTGGGATTCCCCGCCTCGGGCCAAGGGGAATTCGGTGATTTCGAGGCCACCAAGGATCGGGTATTGGAGGAGGTGAAAAAGGCCTTCCGGCCCGAGTTCCTCAACCGTCTGAGCGAGTCCATCGTCTTCCGGCCGCTCTCCCGCAGCGCATTGGCGGCCATCGTCCAGCTGGATCTGGATGCCCTCAACCGGCGCCTGGTGGCGAAGGGAATCTCCGTCCGGCTGAGCCAGGAGATGCGGGATTTTCTCATCCAGAAGGGCTATGACCCCAAGTGCGGGGCGCGGCCGCTGCGGCGGGCCATCGAGCGCCATGTAGAAGACCCTCTGGCCGAAGCCTTTCTCCGGGGCAGCCTTCGGGAGGGCATGTCGGTCCAGGTGGGCCTGGGCCCCGACGGCCGTACCCTCTTCCGCTCCCGTCGCCCAATGCGCCCGACCGTAGCCACGGCCGAGGCCTGAGGGGCTCAGAAGTCCCAGTTACTCCCGGTTGCTCCCGCTGCGCTGTCTTTGGAGCCCGCAGGGCTCGGCTCGCTCCGCGAGCCCCAGGCTGGGAATGGCCTGAAAGGCCATTCCCAGCCTGCAAAGACAGCGCAGACCCGACCGACCGGCGCAAACCTAGACAGTGCAGATCCGACCAGCGCAGGCCCAGATGGGCAGGCCCAACCAGTAGTGCAGGCTCGACGGCGCAGACCTGACGCCACCCTTCCCATTCGCCCCGATACCCTCCTCCCCATCTGCCCTAGTATCGCCTTCATCCCCCCCTTTTTCCAAAAATCCCTCCACCGGGGGCCTCATTTAGCCGGAGTGCCTTCGGAGCCCTCACTGGTCCGGAATAGCTTTCCCCAATCGGCGATTGGGTCCCTTGACCTTTTGTCCCTTGACTTCGGCCGGAGGGCACACAGATTCTCCCCAAAGGGGTGGTAGCTCAGTTGGCTAGAGCGTCGGCTTGTCACGCCGAAGGTCGCGGGTTCAAGTCCCGTCCACCTCGCCAGGGAAGGGTGGGTTTTGGAGATAGGTCGTTGGGATGAATGGAGGCGGAAGAAGCTGCTTTTTTTCAGTAGAAGGCAAAAGCTGCTCTTCTCTCCTTGTCGAGGGGGTGAGCTTTACAGCAACAATGGCCACCGCGTCGTGGTCAATATCGGCAGGGACAGGACTTGCGACCGCAAAGTTGTATTTCGGGATGGGCCGGAATGGCGAATGGATCGAAAGGGTGGAATCCGAAGGGCCGGGGAGGTACTGGCGCGATGGCCCGTGAAGGGGAGCCGCCGAAAGCGGCTCCCCTTCACAACGGCGCTCCCGCTCCGCGGGAGCGCCGGGCTTGGCTTTGGCCAAGGGGCCATCGCGCCCAGACTGCTAAAGGCGGACGCTGCCTTTTTTACTTCCCTTGGGCTGCTTTGAGCTTTTTTCTGGCCTTCTGGCCGTTGAGCATGAAGAAACCCATGCTGATGGCGGTGCAGAGCGAGAAGAAGAGGATCATCGCGTCCCAGCCCCAGACGTCGACGATTTTTCCGACCCCCCAGCCGGAAAATGCGGCCCCGAGGTAGCCGAAAAGGCCGGTCAGACCATTGCCGGCGGCGGCCGCCCGTTTGGAGCCGAATTCCGCCCCGGCGCAGCCCGCCAGCGTCTGGGGGCCATAGACCAGAAAGCCCAAAATGAAGAGGAAGACCATATTCAGGGTCGCCGACCGCAACGGCAGCCACCAGAAGAGGAGCAGGACGACGATCAGGGCCGACATGAAGTAGACGCAGGTACGGGTCCGCTTCCCCCGTAGGAGCCTGTCCGAAATCCAGCCGGCGCTGAGCCCTCCCAGGGCCCCCATCAGCTCGAAGCCCATGGACTGGATTCCGGACATCATGACCGACGCGCCCCGGGCCTCCTGCAGGAAGGTGGGGGCCCAGTTGAAGAATCCCATCCGTACGATGTAGAGGAAGAAATTGGCGCAGCAGACGTACCACAGCGAGGGGTTGGGAAAAATGTGCTCCAGGAGGATCTCGCGCAGGGTCACGACTTCGCTATCCTCGTGGCCGGAGCTGCGTTCCAGACCCTCCATGTCCTCGATGGAGGGCAGTCCCAGGGATTCGGGGATGTCGCGCAGGCGTTGGAAGAGGACGGCCGAGATGAGGAAAGCCAGCCCCGCCGGCAGGAGGAAGACCGAGCGCCAGCCCCAGTGGACCAGCAGCCAGGAACCCCCGAGCAGGATGATGACGCTGCCGACCTGGTGGGAGGCGTTGACGATGCCCCAGTGCGTCCCCAATTCTCGGGGCGAGTACCAGTGCACCATCAGGCGCGCGATGGGCGGCCAGCCCATCGATTGGAAGGCCCCGTTGAGCGCGTAGAACCCTGCCAGCACCGTGATGGAGTGGCTGCAGCCGATGAACAGGCTGCAAAGGGAAGCCCCCAGGAGGCCGATGACCATGAAGTAGCGGGCACTGGTGCGGTCGCAGATCACCCCGCTGATGAATTTTCCGAAGCCGTAGATGATGGCGAAGGAGCTGAAGGCCCAGCCGATCTGGCAGCGGGTGTAACCCAATTCCCGCAGCATCGAAGGGGCCGCCACCTGAAAGTTCTGCCGCACGATGTAGAACGTGGCGTAGCCGAGGATCAGGGCGTACAAAATGCGGGAACGCCAGTAGCCGAAGGCCCGGCGAACCTCCTCCTTCAGCACCACCGGGGGCGTCGTCACAGGGCTCACGGAATCATTCTGGGCCGAGGAAAAATCTTGAGGACTCATTTCGCTTTCATTGTCACATCTGTTGCGTGTTTTGAAACTGGCAAACCTTTTTTTTCACGGGCCCCTCGGCCTTTCTACTCCACAGGCCCCTTCGGCCTCATTGCCCCACTGGCCCTCTACGAGCTTCCGCTCCTCGACGCCACAGGGTGGGAAGGGGCCCCGACCCCGTTCTTCCGGGAGAACGGGGCGCGATGGCCGGTCGCCGGCGCGCGGCTCCGCCGCGCGGCCGGCGACCTGGGCCCAGCGCTCCGCGCAGCGGAGCGCCGGGCCGCCTTTGCTCCGCAAAGGGGCCATCGCGCCAGACCATTGTGCCAGAAACGCCGGGCATTCTCCCTTGACAAATGGGCGTTGATTTTAGGGTTCCGGAAGCGTTTGGTGGAGCGAAAATTCTCCGCCAGGGGTCGTATTATGAGTAGCGGAACCGAGATCATCGCCGTGTTGGAATACATGGAAAAGGAGAAGGGCATTGCCCGGGGCGACATGATCGAGGCGATTCAGGAGGCCATCCGCAGTGCCGCGCTCAAGAGCATCCACTTCGGCCATGACGTGCGCGTCCACATCCATCCCAAGACGGGGCATCTCCAGGCCTGGGCCGTCTACGAGGTGGTGGATTCCGTCGCCGACCCCGCCTCCCAGATGCATCTCCTCAAGGCCCGGGAACTCGACCCCCAGGCGCAACTGGGGGGGACCGTCGAGAAGGAAATACCCCCGTCCGCCCTGGGGCGCATCGCCGCCCAGAGCACGCGCCAGGCCATCAACCAGAGCGTCCGCCACTTCGAAAAGGGGCGTATCTACGAGGATTTCCGGAACCAGGTGGGGAAATTTGTGACCGGCATCGTGCGGGCGGAAGACCGGGGCCACCTCTTCATCGACCTCGGGAAGGCCGAGGGGATCATGCCCTACCGCGAGCGCACTCCGGGCGAGGATTATCGCCCGGGGGATCCGGTTCGGTGCCTCCTCCTGCGCATCGAGTCCACGCCCAACGGCCCCGAGATCATCCTCAGCCGCTCCTGTGACCAGTTCATCCACAAACTGCTCGAACTGGAAATCTCGGAGATCGCCGACGGAACCATCGCTGTCCACAGCCTTGCCCGCGAAGCCGGCTACCGGACGAAGGTCGCCGTCGAGAGCCGGGAGCTGAACGTCGACCCCGTCGGGGCCTGCATCGGCGCCCGGGGCGTCCGCATCCGCAGCATCTGCAAGGAACTCGGCAATGAAAAAATCGACATCCTGCGCTACTACTCGGATCCGGTCGAATTTCTGATCGAGGCCATTCGTCCCGCCATTCCCCGGAACATCCAGATCGACGAGCGGGACCGCCGCCTCTATTTCGAGGTCAGTGAGGATGACCTCGCTACGGCCATAGGGAAGCGGGGACTCAACGCCAAGCTCACCTCCAAGCTCATGAACTGGAAACTGAGCATCAACCGGACGGCGCCGCAGGCGGATGTCGCCCTGTCCCAACGCATCCAGAAGGCGACCGAGGGACTCAACGGCATTCCGGGTATTTCGGACGAAATGGCCCAGAAACTCGTCGCCATCGGCATCACGGGTCTCGATGTCTTCGAGGGGGTCACCGCCGAAGACCTGCAGTCCTCCGGCTTCGAGGCCGAAGAGGCCGAGAGCATCCTTTCCTCCGTGCAGGCCTTCCGCTCCCAGACAGCTGTGTGATGGGAGAACAGTTCCGGTTTCGGCCCTTGGCAGCGGAAGTCATTGCCATCGCCGCTGTTTTCATCATTCGAG
The DNA here is from genome assembly GCA_031259625.1 of Puniceicoccales bacterium. The sequence continues at coordinate 3,798 of JAIRLG010000060.1, read as the reverse complement.
GAAGGCATGAGCATTAGGGTCTATCAATTATCCAAGCAAATAGGCAAGACCAATAAGGAATTGATCGCCCTTCTGCAGGCGCGCGGCCTGCCCGTCCAGAGCGCCTCCAGCTCCATCTCCGGGGCGGAGGCCGAAGCTTTTCTGAAAACCCTGGCTCCGGGAGCTTCAAACCCAGAGTCCGGCGATGGACATGGGGCTCCAGATGGACCCGGGTCTCCGGAGGCCTCAAAGTCAGAGCACGGCGATGGACATGGGGCTCCAGATGGGCCTGGGTCTCCGGGGGCTTCAAAGCCAGAGCACGGGATTCCAAATGAATACGGGATTCCGGGGGCTTCGAAGCCGGGGCGCAGCGATGAATACAGAACTCCAGAGAGACCCGCGACTCCGGCTACCCCAAAGCCCCTGAAGGGGGTTTTGTCGCCCGAGGATGGAGCTTTACCGTCCAAAGATGGATCGGAAAAGGCAGTGTCCGATGAGCCTCCTCCGGCCAAGGACCAGAGAAAAGGGCCGAAAGCAGAAGCCGCAGAAGAACCGAAATCAAAAGCCGCAGAAGCCCGCACACCTTGCGGCGACGGCCCTAACCCGGGAACCCATTCGGCCGCCGAAGGCGCTGTTCCTCCCGCGACGGCGGCCCCATTGCCAGCTCCGGCGACGGCCTCAGGTACGCCTTCCCCAGGAGCGGTTTCAGGAACAAACGTTTTAAGCCCAAGCGCTCCAGGTTCAAGCGTTCCGAAGACGACAGCGACGGCTAGTCGAGGAAAACCGGCACCGCGGCCGCCGCTCTTCCACTTCGAGAAGAAGCAGACCCCTGCGGCGGAAGCCATGGTCTCCTTTTCGAACGAGCTAAAGCCCTTCGTCCATCAACCCCGGAAGGAATCCAGGAGAGAGGCGGACCGAGAGCCCAAGCCCTTCCCTTCATCCGCTGTGGTGAACTCCTCGCAGTCAAGTCCCCCCATGCCTCCCCGCATTCCTCCGCTGCCGCCGAAGGCGTATAAAAGTCCGGCCCCTCTTCCCCCTCCGGAAGCCCATCCACTGCCGGAAGAAAAGGGAACCGAAGCGGAAAAACCGCTCAAATCCCTGAAGACCAGGGTTCCCATCATCGTCCACGAGTTCGCATCGGCCATCGGACTCAAACCCTTCCAGCTCATCTCCGAACTGATGCGCATCGGCCTGTTCGTCTCCATGAACCAATCCATCGCGGAGGATGTGGCGGTGGCGATGGCCAAGAAGTACGGTTTTCAGCTAGAAATCCGCCGGCGCGGCGAGGAGGGCGAGGCCCGCCAGGCGGAGAGGAGGGAGAAGGGCCCCGCCGTCGATATTTCCGCCAAACGGGAGTCCCGTCCGCCCATCGTCTGCGTGCTGGGTCACGTCGACCACGGCAAGACGACCCTGCTGGATGCGATTCGCCAGACGAATGTCGCCTCCGGTGAAGCCGGCGGCATCACGCAGCACATCGCCGCCTACCAGGTCGAAGTGCAGGGGAAGAAAATCACCTTTCTGGATACACCGGGCCATGCCGCCTTTGCGAAAATGCGCCAGCGGGGAGCGGACGTGACCGACATCGCCATCCTCGTCGTGGCCGCCGATGACGGTTTCATGCCCCAGACCGACGAGGCGCTGAAATGTGCCCAGAAGGCCGGCGTGCCCGTCGTCGTGGCGATCAATAAAACCGACCTCAAATCGGCCAACGTCGAGCGGGTCAAGCAGCAGATGCAGCAGCGCGGCATCGCGCCGGAGGACTGGGGAGGGGAAACCCTCTGCCTCGGGATTTCCGCTGCCCAGAAGACCCACATCCGGGAACTTTTGGAACTGCTGCTCCTCCAGGCGGAGATGCTGGAGCTGAAGGCGAACCCCAAAGCCAGGGCCGAAGCGGTCATCATCGAATCCCAGATCGACGCCGGCATCGGCGCGGTCGCGACGGCCATCGTGCGGGAAGGTACCCTATCCGTCGGCACAGCCCTGGTCTGCGGCTCGCAGTACGGCCGTGTGCGTTCCCTCTTCGACGACCACGGCCAGGCCATCCGCTCCGCTTCCCCCTCCACGCCGGTGCGCATCACGGGCTGGTCGGCGACCCCGGAGGTCGGCGGCATCGCCCGGGCCGAGAAGGACGAGAAGCAGGCCCGCCAGGCCGCTGCGGAAAATGCCCTGGTCGAAAAGCAGTCGCGGGAAGAGGCATCCGCCGCCGCCGCTGGCAAGAGCCGACAGGATGCCCTCGCCTCCCTGGGGACGGAATCCCAGGAAAAGGTGCTCCGGCTCTTCATCAAGGCCGACGTGCAGGGCAGCCTCGAGGCGATCCATCTGTGCCTGGGCACGATCCACAGCGACAAGGTGCGGCTGGAGGTGCTCGACCAGTCCGCCGGCCACATCGGCAAGCACGATGTCGAACGGGCCCATTCCTCCGGTGCCACCCTCCTGGGCTTCAACGTCGCCTACGATTCCGGTGCCGCGGCGCTCGTAAAAAACCTCGGCGTTCCGGTCATCCGGCACGAGATCATCTACGAGCTGGTGGAGCAGGTGCGCGAGGCGATGGTCGGCCTTCTGGAGCCGGAGTGGAGCGAAAATTACCTGGGTTCCGCCCAGGTGCGCCAGATCTTCCAACTCTCCAAATGCGTCGTGGCCGGCTGCATGGTGACCGACGGCCGGATTCTGCGGGACAGGCCTATCCGCATCCGGCGTGGACGGGAGACGATCTTCGAGGGGCGCATGGCTTCGCTCAAGCACCTCAAGGAGGATCTGGCCGAGCTGCGGGCCGGACTCGAGTGCGGCCTACAGGTCCAGGGGTTTTCCGCCTTCGAAATCCACGACGAGATCGAGTGCTATGAACTCATCGAGCGGCGGCCCTCGCTTTAGTCGAAGTAGTTCGAAGCCCACTGGAAATTTTCACATGCAGTTCCGGACAGAACGGGTCAACGCCCTCCTGCAATCCGCACTCGGCGGCATTTTGAGGAAATACTACCGCGAGGAGGCGACCCCCATCACCCTGACCCGCGTCGCGGCTTCCCCCGACCTGCGACACGCAGCCGTCACCGTCAGCCTTCTGGGCGATGAAACGGCTCGGAAAAAGGCCTGGCACTGGCTACAGCAGAAAAAGTCGGAGCTGCGCCGGCGGCTCAGCCGGGAGGTGGTGCTCCAATTCTCCCCGGAACTGCGCTTCGTCATCGATGATTCCCAGCAACGGGAGCTGCGGGTCGCCTCCCTATTGGCGGAAATTGCCGATGAGGACCCGGCAGATGGGAATTTCAGTCCACCGATAAATTCCGTTCCACAGACACGATGAAACGATTGCCACTCCTGCTCATCGCCCTGCTGATGCTCAACGCCTGCAGCTCCTCGCGCTCCAGGGAGACCGCCATCCCCTGGGCCCGGCCCAGTCCCTGGGAGGCCTCCCCCCTGCCGATGATGGGCGGGTTCTGAGGGAGGAACCTCGGGGAAAAAGCTCCGCAGGGTCCTTCGGTCTTCGGGCTGCGCCCGACGGATAAGCTCAGGATCGCGGTGTTCTCTTTTCGCTGTCTTTGGCGCAGAGGCGCTGGCGCGGAGCGCCAGCGCCTCTGCGCGGCCCGCGCAGCGGGCGATTCCCCTGGAATCCAAAGACAGCGAAAACAAAAGCCCCCATCTCCCTCCGTTTCCAAAACCTCAGAAGTCCTTCCTCCCCAGCTCCCAGAATCCCTTGGGTCACGAGGCTTACCTTCCAAATCCCTAAGAGGCCCGGAGGAATCCTTACGGGGCAGTGCGCCCCAGGGCGCGGAAGCGCCGATGGCGCCGCTCCCTTCGCTCCTCGGCGGACCAGGCCGAGACTTC
>JAIRLG010000033.1 GCA_031259625.1 Puniceicoccales bacterium | reverse complement strand
GGGGGAGTGTTCTGCAGCAGGTGCTTCACCATGCCCATTTTGGCATCCAGATTGTCGACGAGCGAGACGAAAACGGCCTCCGGTGTGGCCGGCCGGACCGCCGCTCCCCATTCGGGCTCGCCCTGGTGGCTGATGACGATGTGCTCCAGCCGCTCGCTCAGCTCCGGATCGAGCTTGCTCTTCAGCGCGGCCTTCCGCACGAGGCGATAGCCGAGGACGATGTGCCCCTGCAACACGCCCAGCTTCGTCCGCTCGGGAACGCTGTCGTTCGTGTATTCCAATACTTTCCCCACGTCGTGGGCGAGCATGCCGGCGATGGCCAGGTCGGGCTGGATTTCGGGATAGAGCGGCAGCAGGGCCATGCCGGCCCGGACCACGTGCACCGTGTGCTCCAGCAGGCCGTAGGGATAGGCATGGTGCATGGAGCGGGCCGCCGGGCTGGCCATCCACGTATCGCCCAGTTCCTGAAAAATGCTGCGAATCGTCTCCCGCAGGGCTTCGTGCTGGATCTTTTCCACCTGGCGCCAGAATTCCTCGGCGAGGGCCTCTTGGGCCTCTTCCGGCCCCTCGATCAGCAGAGCCCGCCAATTGCCCTCGGCAATTTCCGCTTCGGAAAGCGGTTTGACCGCGACCAGTTCCGGGTTGAAATTACCTTGGTAGTAGCGGTTCATGCCCTCCACCTGTAGAACCTCTCCGGCTCTGCTGGTCTTGAAAAAATTGAAGCTCGGGTGGCTCTCGAAGCAGGTGCAGCCGAAGGAGCCGCTCCTGTCCCCCAGTTCGATCTTGAGGTATTCGCTGCCGTTCCGCGCATGGCGTGTCTCGACCTTTCTCAGCAGCAGCACCGAAGTGAACCGGACTTCCTTATCCTCACCGATGGCCTTCAGCTCCCGCGTGTCCCAGAAATGCATGCCGGACAGTGAAGTGGATTTTTTTCGGAGAAAAGGTTTTTATGAAAAGATTTCGGCGAGACGGCCTCCGGCCCGTTCAGTTCTCGGCCCGCAGGGCCTGTGCCGGAGCGATTTTCGAGGCCCTCCAGGCGGGGATGAGTCCGGCCAAGAGGCAGATGGCATTGGCGAAGAGGAAGATGGAGAGGATGTCGCCGCCCTCGTAGCGTACCGGCAGGTGGGGATAGCGACTCAGCGGGCCCAGACCGGAACAGCCGGCTAGGCAGAACTTGAGCCCGGACAGGATGGAGTCCCGAATCTCCAGGACCAGCCGCCCGATGGCGAATCCGCCGACACTGCCCAGCAGTCCGACCAGCAGTCCCTGGAAGCAGAAGCACAGGGCGATCTCGTTCGGTGTGGCCCCGAGGGCCTGCAGCAGCCCGATCTCCCTCGTCTTTCGGATAATGTTGAAGCTCAGCGCGCAGGAGAAGGAGAAGGCCGCCATGAGCAGGATGAAGAGGAGGACGAAGAACATCATGGTCTTTTCGAGTCGCAGGGCGGAGAGCAGTTCCCGATGATTTTCGATCCAGCTGGTGGCGCGATAGGGCTCCGGGAGGAGTGAGTTGAGCCGGGCGGCGTAGGCAACGGCGTCGACTTCCGGTCGGAGGTAAAGGCTGTAACCGTGAACGGCTTCCCCCAGGCCGTAGAGCTCCTGCATGAGCTTCAGGGAGCAGAGGATGGCCAGGGGCAGAGAACCATTTTCCGGACTTTTTAAAATGCCGCTGATGCGCACGTTTTTCGGGGGCAGGAGGAAGCCTTTCTTCAGTCCCGCCAGGGCCAGGGGCGAGTAGAGCTCCAGACGGTCGCCGGTGGAAACTCCCAGGATTTCGGCCAAGTCGGGGGACAGGAAGACGGTGTCGTCCTCGGGCAATGGGGGAGAGCTGGGCGGGAGAGAGGGCTGGATGTAGGAGTGTATCGCGGGGCATTGGGCCCAATCGCCCCCTTGAATGGCTGGGAAAATGGGGCGGTCGCCGGCCTGCAGCAGGACGACGCCGTGGGCGTAGGGCATGAAGGATTGGATCTCCGGTTGGGTGGAGAGCAGCTGCCGGAGCGACTCGGAAACGGGCAGCAGGGAAGCATCGCCGATTTGGACATCTCCCTGGAAATCGGTGATCCTCTTCTGGATTCCGAACTGAAAACCGTTCATGACGCTCAGGACGATGAAGAGCACGGCGCTGCCGATGGCGACTCCGCCGATGCTGGCGAAGGAAAAGAACGAGAGCCATCGTCGGCTCGGGAAGAGCTGCTTGAGCGCGAAGTAGACGTACCAGCTCATGGGATGGCCCCCTGGGCGAGCGTGTAGCCGCGGAGGTGAATCCCCCACGCTTCGGCCTGGACCAGAACCTCCTGTTTGTGGAGTATCAGGGTTTTCCCTGCCTCCAGTGCGGCGTAGGCGATGCCATTGGACCGCAGGTGCTCCAGCGTCCGGAGGCCGAATACCGGCACATCGAAGCGAAAATCCTGGCTGGCCTTGGCTCCCTTGACGAAGAGCTTCGGCTTGACCGGAAAGCGACCGGCGTACTGCAGCAGGGCATTGGTGCCGTCGAAGCCCTCCACGCAGAGCACCGTGCCGTTGTGGACGACGACGCCCTGACCGATGTCCAGGTCGGCGATGGCTCGGGCGACACGGGTGCCGTGTTCCAAAACGCGGAGGGGCAATTTCCAGGCGGAGGGAGTTCGGGTGTCCTCGTCGACCAAGTCCTCTTCCATGAAACTTCGGGCGTCGAGAACCCGAACGCCGATTCCCTCGATCTCATCGGCGATGGCGGCGAATATCGTCGCCGCGTTTTTCTCCCGCAGTTTGCGGAAGAGCCAGAAGGCCCTGAGGTCGAAGCGAAGTCCGCCGAATAGCTTTCTCGGTCGAATCTGGCCGGCGGTAATCGCGTACTGCACCTGGATTTTTCGCAGGGTCGCGAGCAGCTTCCCGAGGCGGGTGATGGGGATGAAATGGCGGCTCTGAAAGGGAAAATCGTCGAAAAATGTCCTGTCGATTCCCTCGTCGAGGGCCAGGAGATGGAGGCGGATCCCGAGGGCCTGCATGCGTTGAGCACAGACCTGCGGGTAGAGTCCCGCACCGGCCAGCAGGGCGATTGCTTCCGGCAACGGAGAGTCCTGGGCGCTGAACCGGATGGGATGATGGGAAGCGCTCACGGTTAATCCTGAGCGCTGAAGCGGATGGGGTGATGGGGGCCGCTCACGGTTTCCTCTGCCGAACCAAATCGTAGCTGATGCGCGTATGGGCGGCGCTGAAGAGGATCGCGGTGATTACCTTCTGCAGCCTCCCAAAATCCTGTAGGGTCAGGGGACATTCGTCGAACTGGTGGTTCTCGATGCGCTCCCGGATGAGATGGGCGACGAGCTCCTCTATTTCCTTGAGCGAGGGCTGTTTTTTCTGCACGCGGCTCGCCGCTTCGGCGGCATCGGCCAGGCAAACGATGGCGGCTTCCTTGGTCTGGGGCTTGGGCCCGTCGTAGCGAAAACTGCCCTCATTGGGCAGGGACTCCTCGTTCCTCTCCTGCTGCGACTTGGCCTTTTGGTGGAAAAATCCGATGAGGGAATCCCCATGGTGTTGCTGGATGATGTCCAAAATGGGCCGTGGGAGCTTGGCCTTTTCTCCGAGCCTTAGCCCCTCTCGGATGTGATTCTTGATGATGATCGCGCTGATCTCGGCCTTCTTGCTGTCGTGGTAGTTCTCCTCCTCCCGCTGGTTTTCGATGAAGTACTCCGGCTTTTCCAGTTTGCCTATGTCGTGGTAGAGGGCAGCCGTCCGGCAGAGAATGGGATTGGCATCGACCGCCAAGGCGGCCTGTTCGGCGATATTGGACACGGAGAGGCTGTGGTGGTAGCTGCCGGGCGCCGTGGCCTGGAGGCGCTGCATCAGCGGGTGATTGTAATCGTAGAGTTCGAATAATTTGAGGTCGCTGGTGTAGTGGAAGATCCGTTCCAGGATCGGCAGGATTCCCAGGGCCAGCAAACCGGACAGAAGCCCGGAAATGGCGGGAGTCATCGCCTCCATCCAGGAGGGGGATATGGCCCCTATGGAGGATTCGGAAAAGAATATCCCCAGGGCGAAGAGAAGTCCTGAGATGAGTCCGGCCCGTAGAACCTGCGAGCGCAAATAGGCCGAGTGGCACAACAGCAGGGCGGCGAAGGACGAGGCCAGGAAGAGGAGGAAGAAAGAGAGCCCCTTGCCCGCCATGAAGGCGTAGGATAGGGAAGTGGCAACGCTGCAGCAGAGCGCACTGGGAACCTGGTGGAAGATCATCAGCAGCATTGCCCCGAGGCTGAAGGGGATCACTTGGAAGAGGGCATGGATGACTGCGCTGTTCCCCTGAAAGAAGGAGAGTTCGGTTATCTGGAGCAGGAGCCGGATCAGCAGGAGATTGAGGCCCATGGCCGTGAGCAGGAGGAGGATGTCTTTTTTCGATTCCCGCAGAGAGGGCTTCAGGGAAAAGAGGGTGAGGAAGGTGAAGGATAGGAGGATGAGGGTTCTGACGAAATCCTGAAAAGTCCGGTCGTGGAACCACGCCTTCTTCTGCTCGTCGATGTGCAGGGCCTTGTGATAGGCGCTGAGCTTCTCGTAGTCCTCGTTGGAGATGAGCGCCCCTTCGGAAACCAGGGTGCTGCCCCGGCTGACGTGCTTGCGCACTTTGGGGGTCGACACGAGCACCTGCTGGAGCCTCTCCTCATTGGCGGCCGTGTCGAAGAGGAGATTGGACCGAACCCCGAGTTTCATGAGGCGAAACAGGGCCTGCAGCGTGTCCTGCTCCAGATCCATGGAGAGCAGGTGGATGCGCAGGTTGCGCAGGGCACTTTCCATGGAACGCACGTTGCTGTTCTCGAATTGCCTTCGGGGCGTCGCTTCGGGGGATTTGGAAAAGCTGTTGGGGGAAAAGTCCTGCCTGTGGTCGGCAAAAATGCCGTCGCTGGCGATTTCCCGGAGAAAGATCAGGGCTTCCTTGAAGACCTGGGCGCGCTCGCCGGGGTTCAAGGCCCTGAGGAGGATGGAGAGATCCATCCAGTCGACCTTGAGGGAATGCTGGCGGTTGAAGTTCTCGATGGCGTGCTGGAGCGGAAAGCCCAGCCTTTCATCGCCATCCATCTGCTCCCCGAGCGTGTCCAGCAGGGCGTTCAATTCCCAGAGGTCTCGGCTGAAGAGCTCGAAGGGCTCCAGGTCGACCTTGTAGATGGGCACCAGTTGGCTGCGCTTCTCGGCGATGAGGCGTTTCGTCTCGGCACTGCTGATGTAGGAAAAGGGCACCTGGGCGACGATGGAGGACTGGACCTTTTGTCCCGGCAGGAATCGAAAGTCGAGCGGTTTCCGCCCCCAGAAACAGATGAAGGTGAAGAGGAGGGAGACCACCAGAAGGGCCAAGATCAGCCGGAGGGACGAGGCCCAGGATGGACTCCATGGCTTTGAGGAGGGGGTCTGGCCGGAGCGGAGCTGTTCTCCTTTTTCGCCGAGAAGGGCAGTGGCTGGATGGCTCGGAAAACTCATGGATGTTCGGCCGAGAGAAGGGAAAAATGACCCATTGGAAAGCTTCTTTCCGTTCTGGAAAATCTTCACGAGAGCGAAAAGCGCCCCTCGATCTCCCGGAACGGGATTTCGTAGTAGGTCGCTCGCCCGTCGGGCGACAGCAGCGGCTGCCGGCAGGAGAGCAGGCGCGCCAGCCGCTCTTCGATCTGGGGGCCCGTCGCCTCGGAGAGCGGGGCGTGGGGATAGTGGCGGCAGAGGCTGCGCCCGTAGCTGTCCGGAGCCACGGGGGTGTTATCTTCTGAATCTTGGTCGTCCTCCTCCGAATTCCAGAGGCATTGGGCGTAGAGGATAGCCCTGTCGGGGTCGAGGCCGGACGGGATCGCCTCGACCGTGCAGTCCCCCGAGTCGTCGAGTTGGCAGTCCCAGCCGTGCTCCCGCAGCAGGGAAAAGCGGCGCTGGCTTTGGTCTCGGTCGGGCCTGGCCGGCAGAACCAGGGGCAGGAGCAGCTTTTGGACCGAGGGAACTTCGCCGGCCTGTTGCTCCAGTTCTTCGTGGAGAATGCGCTCCTGGGCCGCCCGGTAGTGGAGGAGCATCAGGCCGCCGGAGGCCTCGAAGAGGGCATAGGTCGAGCGGAGCGTCCCGATGAACCGCCATCGATCGGCCAGCACTTCCTCCCGAGTGGGAGCAATATCCCGATGCGGCCATTCGATCTGCTGGGCATAGGCCGTTTCCATCCGGAAGGGCCGCTGGGCCTCCCGCAGCGCCGGCGTCGAAGAGCCCGAAACGTCGCCGGGAAGGGAGTCCGGGACATCATCGGGAAAAGGACTCGACGGTGTAAATGGGCGGCTGTCTTCCCAATCCCCGGGACGAGAGGACGGGTCTGTGCCGCGGCCATAATCCACCGCCGTGGCTGTGATTTCCCGAGATCCCATCGCTGCAGCTGTGGTTCCTCGGGATTTTTCGCCGAAGGAGCTGCCCTCGAGGAAGAGTCGGGGCTTGGGTAGCGCCCGGTGCAGCAGTCGGCCGAGGGTCGCGCGCAGGGAGCGCTCGTGGCGGAAGCGGATTTCCTTTTTCTGGGGATGGACGTTGATGTCGACGAGGGAGGGGTCGAGGTCGATGTCCAGAAAGGCGACGGGATGGCGCCCGACGGGCAGGAGCTCGTGGTAGGCCTCGAGCAGAAGGGACTGCAGGAAGCGGCTGGTGACCCAGCGCCGGTTGACGAAGGTCCAGAGCATTCTCGGCCGGAAGCGGCTGCTCCCGGGCTTGAGGAGAGCACCCTGGAGCTCAACTCCATCTTCTTCATCAGCCAGGTCGAAGAGTTCCTCGGCCAAGGTGGGTCCGAAGAGGGCGGCGCAGCGCTGGGTCCAGGGAAGGGGCCGGCTTTGGATTCCTTCGGAATCAGGCCCGCTGCGCGGGCCGCAGTGGAGGGCAGGGGCGGAGCCCCTGCCCTTCACTGCCAAAGCCGGCCCCTCCACCGCCAAAACCGGCAAAATCTGGCCTGGTGAACTGAGGACGGGCCGATGGCCGTCGAAGAGCTCGAACTGCACCTGCGGCTGCACCAGGGCAGCGGCCCGCACGGCCTGCTGGATCTGCCAGGCCTCGACGGCATCGCCCTTGAGGAAGCGCCGACGGGCCGGCACGTTGGCAAAGAGCTCGGTGACCGTCAGACGGGTGCCTCTGGTCTGGCTGCAGGCCTTAATGTGGAGGCATTGGCCGTTGTGGTAGAGGATCTCCGTGCCGTGGGAACTGTCCTCGTCCCTAGTCTGGAGCAGGACTCGGGAAACGCTGGCGATGGAGGGCAGGGCCTCGCCCCGAAAGCCGAAGCTGCGGAGCTGTTCCAGTTCTTGGATCTCGGACAGCTTGCTGGTGGCGTGGCGCTGGAAGGCGAGTGGGGCGTCCTCGGCGCCCATGCCCGTGCCGTTATCCTCCACCGAGAGGAAGGTCTTGCCGCCCCTTTGATAACGGATGCTGATCCGGTCGGCCTGGGCATCAAGGCTGTTCTCGAGCAGTTCCTTGACGATGGCCGCCGGTCGCTCGATCACCTCTCCGGCCGCGATCTGGTTGGCCAGATGGAGGGGTAGCAGGTGGATCTGTGGCATGGTGCTGAGAATGGGGGAAATCCAGCCTAAACATCTGGCCGGAACGGAAAGCTCTATTTTTCCGTCGCTGTGGAGTATCCCGTCGCTGTGGAGAGGTTCTGTGGCTGTGGAGGGATTAAGGGTGGATTCCGTTGCTATAGAGGATTCCATTGTGGTGAAGAAATTAGGGTGAACTCCATCGTCGCTGTGGAGGGGCTCTATGGCTGTGAATTCTGTCACTGGGGGTGGATGGGGGCAAGTCGCTTCGCCGGGGCCGCTGTCTTTGCAAGGGGCGAAAGAGAAAAAGAATTTTTCTTTTTCGCCCTTTGCGGCCCGCGCCGCGGGCGGATTCCAACGGAATCCAAAGACAGCGGCCGAAAACCTAAGCTAAGGGGACGTTCCGACGGAATCCAAAGACAGCGATACCGGAGTTTCTGTGGGTACCGATGGACAAGGATGGACCTTGGCAACAGTCGGGTTTGGGGCCGCCTTTGGGCCCTAAGGGCCCCGGCGCCCGCGCCGCGCGCGGGCGCCGCGTGAGGAACGGGGAAAGTTCCTTTCCCTGCTCCTCACGCAAAGGCGGCCCCAAGGATAGGAAAAAGGCCAAGGACAGAAAAACCTAGGGACTTATTCCGGCGGACAGGGTGGGGATGGACTGGCCGGACCGCTGCCCGGGACGCGAAAAGGGCCGGTTGAGCCGCTGGAGGTTCAGGGATTTTGGGAGGGCCGAGGAAGGAGGATTAGCCGTATGGCCGCGGAATTGGGCCGGAGCCGGTCGGGCACCGGAGGGGTCGAAGGGGGCGTAGCGGCGGGCGTATTTGCGGAAAGCGAGGGAGGAGCTGGTCTGTTGGGGCTGGGAGTGTTGGGAATTGGGCCGAGAGCGCCGGAAATGGGAATGCTCGGAGCAGGAAAAGACCGGCGCGCTCCCGGGAGCGGGGGGCTGCGGTGGGGATTTGTGTGGGCGGGCGGCGGCTTCGGGGCTGGGGTGACCGAGGATTAGGCCGGCCAGCAGCGCCGAGAGGAGCCTGAAGTTTTGGAGTGCCGCGGGGGGCTTGAGGTTTCGAAGTGCCGAGAGAAGCCTGAAGTTCCGATACATCTTTATCCCTTTTTTTAGGGGAGAAGGATAGGGCCCTTTGGCCATCTGGCAATCGAAAGCTTTTTGGCCAATGGGGCCGTCAAAAGCTCTCTGCGGGTGGGGCGATCGAAAGCTTTCCAGGAATAGCTCTCTAGAGATTTTGCCATCGAAAGCTTTCTTGGCCATTGAATGCTTTCTAGGGATGCCGCTGCTCGGCCTTCTCGTCGTAGAAGAAGCACAGGATGAATCCGAGAAAGCTGAGGAGGGGCAGGAGGCCGAGGGCGAGGCGGAGCTCCCGGGCGCCGGCCATCCCGGTAGGGGGCCCGATGCCGGAGGATAAGCCATCGACGAGCCATCCCACCAGGGGCTGCGTGAGTCCTCCCAGGAGCATGAGGAGCATGTTAACCACCGCCACTGCGCTGCCGCTGGCGTGGTTAGGATTGCTTTCGATGGAGGCCGTGAAGCAGGCGACCTGGGGGGTTCCGAAAAAGCCGATGAGCAGGAGCAAAATCCGCAGGGTGTTTAGGGAAGTATTGCCGTAGAGGAAGAGGCACAGCAGTAAGCCGCAGAGCAGGGTGGCCAGCTGGAGGAATATCTTTTTCCTCCGGGTTCTGTCCGAGAGCCAGCCGAAGAACGGGGCGCCGAGGAACCAGCCGAGGTAGAGCATAGCCACACTCTGGCCGGCATTCTCGGGGGACAGCTGGGCGACGCTCTGGAAATAGGCTGTCCCCCACAGGTCGCCAAAAACGGTCGGCGTGGCGTAGAGCACACCGGCGATGCCGCCGATGACCCAGGTCTGGGGATTTTTCAGCACCTGCCAGAGTCCCGTGAGAAAGGATCTTCCTTCCTTCGATTCCCCTTCCTTCCGGAAAGGGGCCTCCGGCCGCTCCGTTCCCGGGCGGGGCGAGCGGGGAAGGGCGATGCCCAGCAGACCGGTCAACAGCAGGCCGAAAACGCCGGCACCGAGCCAGCAGGAGTGCCAGCCGATGCGCTCGACGAGCCGTGGAATGTGCCGTAGGGTCAGGATGGCGCCCAAAAAGCCCAGGGCGGTGGTCAGGCCGGAGATGAGGGATAGCTTGCTCCTGGGAAACCATACGGTGGCCAGGTACATGACCCCGATGAAGCCGAAGCCGGAACCCAGGCCCATGAGCAGCCTCCCCAGGGCGAAGAGGCCCAGGGAGGGTAGGGGCAGCAGGACGCAGGCGCAGCCCAGCGCTACGCAGAGGCTGGCCGGCAGGAGTACCCTTCTCCCGCCGAAGCGGTCGAAAAGCGCGCCGGCGATGATTTGGATAGGGGCGTAGATGTAGTAGTAGGCGCCGGAGGCGAGGCCGAAGAGCCCGGCCGTGACCCCGTAGCTCCGCTGCATCTCCCGGAACATGCTGCCCGGGGCGACGCGCACGAAGAACTCGTAGCCGTAAAACGTGACGGCAGCCAACCAAATGCACCAGGCCGTCCGCCGGCGGTAATGCTGTTCCTCTTTCACTCCAGGCCGCTCAGTTGCTCCCGTGCTGGTCTCTTCCGTTTTCATGAGGGACTGCCTTTTGGATGCAGGGTGGCGTTGGGCTTAGCCGACCACACGAGCCAAGCTGTCCGTCGATGAGAAGTTGGCTGTTTTTTTGCCGAGTGGTTGTTTTTTTGCTGGCCGGCTTTCCAGGAGGGCGAGAAAAATGCTTTTTTCTCGCCCCCCTGCGCGGCCCGCGGAGCGGGCCGCCGATTCCGTAGGAATCGAAAGCCGGCCAGAAAAACCCACCCCTCGGTCTCTTGTCCCGGCGACCGACGGGCCCATCACCGGAGGGGAAATGCTCCTCTTTCACTTCATGCTCCTCTTTTGCCCCTATGCTAAGCTCCTCCGTCTTCATGAGGGACTTCCTGCCACGTGCAGGACGGCGTTATGCTCTTTGTCGCAGCGGATTTCGTAGGGGGTTTCCCGGAGGATGAAGCGCTGGAGCAGCTCGAAGGCGTGCTGCACCTCCGATTCCCGGAGCGTGCGCTGCTCGGAGTGAAAATCGATGGCCAGCGCGAGGCTCTTCTTCCCCGGCGGGAGATTTCCCCCCTCGTGGAGGTCGAAGATCTCCACTTCCTCCACTTCGAAGTGCCGCCCCGCCGCGCGCCTGGCCAGCCGCAGCACATCCCGGCGCACGGTTTCGGCCGGTGTGGAGCGCTCCAGCAGCAGGGCCAAGTCCCGCGAGGCTCTGGGGTAGAGGCCGAAGGGGCGGAAGCGCGGCTCGACGCGGCTTTTCTGCTCAAAGTGCCGAGGTAGGAGGCAGAGTTCCACCGCGGCGATGGGATGGGGTGATTCCCAGGGGCCGCCGGCCGGGTCGAGGATGCCGAGCTGGAGGCGGTAGTTTTTCCCCCAAAGGTCTCCGCAGTGCCAGCTGTTCTCCTCCGACCACAGGCCACCCGGTTCCGCTCCTCTTTCCAGGAGAATTTCCTCCGGAATCTGGGCGATGGAAGCCAGAGATAGGGCCAGGGCCTTGAGCTCCATCAGCCCGGGAGCCGGGAGTTTTTCCCAGTGCCGCCGCTGAAAGCCAAGCGCCTGAACGTAGGCTGTCGAGTGGACCTCCCACAATTTTCCCCCGTGGGGGATGAAGACGTGTCCGTTCTCGAAGAGCCCTGGGATTTCCTGACCGCTCTGCCGGTTGTGGGTCAGCGTATCCAGCAGCCCGGGGATAAGGCTAGGACGCAGGTGACTCTGGTTTTCCGCACCGGGGTTTTCGATCCGGAGTATTTTTGCGGCTCCGGACAGGGCCGCTGCCATGGCCCCCTTTGCTCCGCAAAGGGAGGCGTTCCGCCGGAACGCCTCAGTCGGCCCCTTCGGCTCCGCCGAGGGGGCCGACGGGCCCTGGCAGTCCATTGGGAGATCTTTCTCCCCCAAGCCCGCTGCCGCTTCGGAGCGGTTTTCAATGCGGAGTGCCTGGGAGTTTTTCTCCCAGAAGCCTGTTTCCGCTTCGGAGCGGAAGGAGGTGTGGATGCCCTCGACGGCGCCGCGGTGGCAGAGGTAGTCGGCCACTTCGCGGCAGTAGAGGGCGGCGGCGGCATCTTCCCGATGGGGAACGGTGGCCGAAGGCGGCGAGAGGGGAATTTTTTCATTGCCGTAGATCCTCAAAAATTCCTCCACCAGGTCGATGGGACGCCGCACATCGGCGCGGCAGCTGGGCACTTCTACCCTCCAGGGCTGCTGGGCCCGGTCGACCCCGTAGCCGAGCGCCGTCAGATTTTCGGCCACGTCCTCGGGGGCCAGGGGACAGCCGCAGCGCTCCGCCACCCAGGAGGGCGTCAGTTCGATGACCCGCCTCCGGCGTGGGGGCTGGCCCAGGACGCGGCAGCCCTTGAGCGTTCCGCCGCAGACCTGGAGGATCATCCGCACGGCCCCCTGGCCGGCGGCGAGCGTCCGGCCCGGGTCGATGTCGCGCTCGAAGCGGTGGGAACTGTCGCTGCGCAGGTCGAGTGCTTGGCTGCTGCGCCGGATGCTGGCCGGATGAAAATAGGCGCTTTCGAGGAAAATGTGACGGGTGTCCGGCCGGATGGCGGAGGATGCGCCCCCCATGATGCCGGCGATGGACAGGGCGGAGTCCCCATCGGCGATGACCAGCGTCCCTTCCCCGAGCGGGCGTTCCTGCCCGTCGAGGGTACGGATACGCTCTCCTTTCCGGGCCGGCAGGACCTGGAGGCGGTCACCTCGCACCGTATCGGCATCGAAGGCGTGGAGCGGCTGGCCGGAGTCGAAGAGGATCCAGTTCGTGAGGTCGACGACGTCGTTGATCGGCCGAAGGCCGATGGCCTGCAGGTCGCGCCGGAGCCAGTCC
>JAIRLG010000089.1 GCA_031259625.1 Puniceicoccales bacterium | reverse complement strand
TCCGCCAGGGCCCGGACGGGATTCTGGCCATCCGGCAGGGCGAAGTAGTCGGAGCGCATCCAGTCCAGCAGCTCCCGCAACTCCTCGTGCTGGCGGTAGAGCTCCCAGGGATCGTAGCCCTGGTTCCGCAGGGCCTCGATCTCCGCCTCCGTCTTGCCGAAGATGAAGATGTTGTCGCGCCCCACCTCTTCCAAAATCTCGATGTTGGCCCCGTCCAGGGTGCCGATGGTGCAGGCCCCGTTCAGGGCGAGCTTCATGTTGCCCGTGCCCGAGGCCTCCTTCCCCGCCGTCGAGATCTGTTCCGACAGGTCGGCCGCCGGGATGATCTTCTCCGCCAGCGAGACGTTGTAATTGGGCAGGAAGACCAGTTTCAGCCAATCCTGGGCCTGCGGGCAGGCGTTGATCTTCCGCGCCGTGGCATTGATGGCATGGATAATCCTCTTGGCGGTAACGTAGCCCGGGGCGGCCTTGGCGGCGAAGATCACGACCCGCGGGGGGATTTGGGCCGGCGAGGGGCCATGGAGGATGCGGCGGTAGAGGCTCAGCACGTGCAGCAGGTTCAGGTGCTGGCGCTTGTACTCGTGGAGGCGCTTGATCTGGACATCGAAGAGCGCCGAGGGATCGACCAGGAGTCCCGTCCGATCGCGGATCAGCTGGGCCAGGTCTTCCTTGTTCCGGTGCTTGACCTGCCGGAAGCTCTCCAAAAATTCCCGGTGCTGGCCGAAGGGCTCCAGGGCCCGCAGTTCTTCCAGATGGGTCTTCCAGTCCTCGCCGATGCTCCGGGTGATCAGTTCCGACAGGCGCGGGTTGCACTGCTGGAGCCAGCGGCGGGGGGTGATGCCGTTCGTCTTGTTGTTGAAGCGCTTCGGGTAGAGGGCATGAAATTCCGGGAAGAGCCGCTCGCCGATCAGTCGACTGTGCAGCGCCGCGACGCCGTTGATGGACCGGCTGCTCACCACCGCCAGCGAGGCCATGCGCACGGCCCCGTCGCCGATGAGGGACAGCGCGCGCTTTTTCTCCGCATCCCCGGGCCACTTCTGCTCCACATCGCCCTCCAGGAAGCGCCGGTTGATCTCGCCGATGATCTGGTAGTGCCGCGGCAGCACCCGCTGAAACAGCCCGATGCTCCAGCACTCCAGGGCCTCCGGCATCAGGGTATGGTTCGTGTAGGCAAAGACCTTCTGGACGACTTCCCAGGCCTCTTCCCAGCGGAAGCGCTCCTCGTCGATCAGGATGCGCATCAGTTCCGGAATCGCAACGGTCGGGTGCGTGTCGTTGATGTGCAGAATCGCCTTTTTCGGCAGCCCGTGGAGATCGGAATGGGCATTCCTGTAGCGCCGTAAAATATCCCGCAGCGAGCAGGCGACGAAGAAGTACTGCTGGATGAGCCGCAGTTCCTTGCCGTTTTCGGTGGTGTCGTTGGGGTAGAGAACTTTAGAGATGTTCTCGCCGCGGATTTTTTCCAGCACCGCATCGGTGTAGTCGCCGCGGTTGAAGTCCTCCAGGTCGAAGTCATGGGTGGCCCGGGATTCCCAGAGGCGGAGGAAATTGACCGTTTTCCCGCCGTAGCCGACGATGGGGATGTCCCAGGGCACGCCGAGAATTTCCTGGGTGTCGACCCACAGCGGGCACCAGTCCCCCCGTTCGTCGAAATGGTCGACAACCCGCCCGTAGAGCGGGATCTTTTGGGCATTTTCCGGCCGTACGATCTGCCAGGGATTGCCGAAGAGCAGCCAGTTGTCCGGCTTCTCGACCTGTTGACCGTCGCAGATCTCCTGCCGAAATAGGCCGAATTCGTAGTGGATGCCGTAGCCGATGGCCGGGTACTGGAGCGTGGCCAGGGAGTCGAGAAAACAAGCGGCCAGCCGGCCGAGACCGCCGTTTCCCAGGCCCATGTCGCACTCCTCATCCAGCAGCACATCCAGGTCCTGGCCGAGGGCCCGAAGGGCACTTCGGGCGGTTTCCAGCAGGCCGATGTTGAGCAGATTGCTGTACAAAAGCCGGCCGGTCAGGTACTCCATCGACAGGTAGTAGAGCCGGCGGACGTCCTGCACATGGTGCTGATCCTGCGTACGGACGAAGCGCTCCAGCACATAATCCCGAATCGCAAAGCAGGTGGAGAGCCACCACTCATGCGGCGTGGCCGAGAGCGGGCAGCGGGCCAGCGACGCCGTCAGGTGATGGCGAATGGCGAGCTCCAGCTCGTCGGCCGAGAGCGGGGGCAGAATGGTTTTGCCCGCATGGCCATCGGCCGGCCCGCCGGTGACGGGCCCTCGGGCTCTGCCGGCCTCGGGTCTTTTTGGGGATTTCGTTCCGGCCTGAATGTGGGTTACCTCCTCAAACAATTTACCGCTGGCGAGGCTCTTCGCCGCTTCGGACGGGCTCGTGCCGGATGAGCCGGGGGTGGGCGATTTCCTCAAATTCCCTCGGGCTCCAGGAACGGCTTGGGCCCGAAGCCCTCCGCTGCCGTCCGGCCCCTTCTTCGCCCTTTCCCGCCGAAGAACAGCGGTGGCTTTGCCCTC
>JAIRLG010000030.1 GCA_031259625.1 Puniceicoccales bacterium | reverse complement strand
GGCCTGGTGCGTACAGCTGCGGGACGCTTCGGGAACTCCCATAGGGGAGAAGCGGAGCTTCCTCTGGGGCGACGAAACCGATGCAATCCCAATGAGATGGGTGTGTTCTGGCCGCCATGGCCCCTCGGCTCCCGCCGAGGGGGCCGACCGCGGCGTTCCGCCGGAACGCCGCCCTATGCGGAGCAAAGGGGGCCATGGCGGCCGGAGGCCAAGAGTCCGAAGGGTCGGAAGTGAACAAGACCTCTCCAACGGAGGCCTGAATGAAAGCCTGAGCGAGAACGAACCGACACTGAGCGAAAATCTGAGCGAAAACAGAACGATCTGAGCGGAGGCCTGAACGGAGAAAAGCCGATCCCCATGAGGCGGCGGGGGCGCCGTCTTTGGAGCCCCACCGGGGCTCCGCCCGCGGAGCGGGCCGCCCGGAGGGCGGGAAGCGGGAGCTTCCCGCCCTCCGGGCAAAGACGGCGCCCCACCAAAAATGATCCCCCAGCACCTGACGCCCACCCCAAAAACGAGCCTCAGCGCACTCGGCGCCCACCGGGACGAGCTCCAACGCTTTCGGTGTCTACCGAGATAAACATTATCAGTCCTTCGGCCCGACGGCTGCTTTTCCCAGGAGCTCAGAGGCCCAGGAGGGAGAGGAGCAGGGCGAAGAGCGCATCGCTGGCGATGATCCAGGTGATACTGGCCACCACTGCGGAGGTGGTGGCCAGGCCGACGGAGGAGGCATCCCGCCCGCTCCGAAGGCCGTAGTAGCAGCCCACGACGGCGATGATCTGGCCGAAAAATGCGCTCTTGAGGAGGCCGATGAGGATGTGGCTCAGGGCGAGCGCGCGTTTCGTCTGGGCGAGGTAGAGGAGCGGATGGATGCCGGCCACTCCCCAGGCGACGCAGAAGCCGCTGAGGATTCCGATGAAATCGGCGAAGAGGCAGAGGGCGGGCAGGGCCAGAACCGTGGCCAGGATCCGCGGGATGACCAGGAAGTCGACGGCCGGGATCTGAAAGGTCTCCAGCGCATCGATCTCCTCCTGGACCCTCATGCTTCCCAGGGTGGCGGCGAAGGCGGCGGCCGTTCGGCCGGATAGGATGACCCCGGTCATGAGACAGCCCATTTCCCGGGCCATGGCTAGGCCGACCAGGTCGGCGACGTAGATGCCCGCCCCGAATTTTTCGAGCTGGATGAGGCTGACAAAGGTCAAAATCAGCCCGACGAGGAAGCTGATCAGCGCGACGATGGGCAGGGCTTCGACGCTGACCTGCTGCAGGTGGCTAAAAAAATCGGGCCACTGGAAGACCCGCTGGCCGCGCAGGCACTTCCCGAAGCTGAGGTAGATGCGGCCGATGAAGTCCAGCACCTCGTAGAAGGGACGCCCGACCTGCCCCAGGGCTTTTTTCAGGGAGAACGGAGCCGCCGCGGCCGTCGGTATTCCAGCGGAAGAGGCCACGATGCCGTCGAGGATTTTCCCCACGCTGTCCGGCAGTTCCCGGGGACACAGCTGCCACCGCCGCTCCTGGCAGAGCCGCCGCAGTTGGCGGATGAAGCTGAGGAAGGAGGAATCCCAATGGCCCAGCGCCCGTGCCTCCAGCTGGACGATGCCCTGGGCCGGCAGCTCGGCCGCCTCCAGATAGGCGCGGGTCTCCTCCCAGGGGGGCAGGGGGGCCCGGAGAGTCCAGTCCCCGCTGACCGACAGCGTCACGGCGCCGCCTTCACGGGCTCTCCGGTACTGCAGCAGTGGAGGATGGGTGGACATACGACGCGAAATGCTTAGGATTCAGCGGCCCGAGGGGAAGGAGCGGAGTCTGGAATTTTTGGAAAAAATAAAAGTCGAAAAGCGGACCATCATCCCTTCTGATAGACGAAAGCCCATGGATTTGTTTCACCTGCACGGACTCATGCTGCTCCTGATGACCCTGGGGATCGCCCTGCTGCTGCGGGAGTGCTTCTGGAACCCCTGGCTCCTCTGGGGCGGCCGCGTGGCCCTGCGCCTCAGCGGACTGGGGCTCCTGAGCGTCCTGCTCCACGCCGGGTCGGAGGGCCGCAGGGACTGGGCCGTGTCTTTGGCCCTCGTCCTCGCCGCGGTTTTTCTCCTGGAGAGCATCACCCTCTGGGCCATGACGGGGCGAATGCAGGCTCAGCAATGGCCTGCCGTCCTGCGGTACGAGGCGCTGAAGGAGAGGATTTCCTGGCCCATCCACTGGCGCTTCCGCGCCCTGAGGAACTACTTCCGCCGCGAGCATTTCCAGAACGCCGGATGCTTTCGCCTGTCCTTCCTCGGCACTCCGCTGGTGCTGAACGTGGTCCTGCTGGACGCCAGTCGGCGGATCCGGCTGGAGGTTTTTTTCCACATGGGCCCCCGGGGGATTCGGCAGCTGCGGTGCGCGCTGAGCTCGCGGGTGGGGGAGAAGGAGTGGCTGGTGACGGACAATCTGCAGCTGCCCTCGGGCGGCTGGGCACCGGCGGCCTGGCGGCTCAAGCGCTACGGCTTCGCCTCTCCCCAGGCCCTGCTGCGGCGGCACCGGCGGCGGCTGCAGCGGCTGGGGACCATCTGCGAGGTGTGGGAAGCTCCCCATCTCTTGGAAGCGCTCAACCGGGAGCAGGAGTTCTGGGCGGAGGAAAACCTCCGGCGCGGGTTTTTGGAAAGATCTTCCGACGGGCGGCAGTACGTGCTCTCGGATGAGGGCCGCTACCGCCTCTGGCAGTCGCTGCTGTGCCGGCGTACGCTGGGCCTGGGCTGAGATGAGCGACGGGCCCTATCTCTGCCTCGATGCCGCCACGGTCTTTCCCCAGATGGGGGTTCTGGAGGGGGGCCGATGGCTGTATTTCGAGCGCTTTTCCCAGGCCCGGGCGGAGGCACTGTGGGAGCCGATTCGGGATTGCTTCCCTCGATTCCCCTGGGCCGGTTTCCTCTACAACTCCGGTCCCGGCGGGACGCTGGGCCTGCACAGCGTTCTGATGATGATCCGGGTTTGGAAGACCCTGCCGGCCCATCGCTCCGTGCCGGTGGGGCACTACAACGGTTTCCAAATCGCCTCGCGGCTGGAGCCTAAATGCCCGCTGCTCGTCCAGCTGCGGCGGGGGGAGCTCTGGGGAGCGAAGGGAGGGGAAGTGCTTAAACTCCCGCCGGAAGAGAAACTTCCTCCTGAAGCAAAGCGCTTTCCGACCCAATCTCTGGCTCCATCGGCCCTGATGGCCCACGAGGCGCTGGACTACGACTTGCGACCGGCGGCGGCGCTGTTGGCCTCTTCCGTCCGCTGGGATGATGCCTGGGCGGGAATCGCTTCCTCCGTTCCCAACTTCGTTCCCTGGGACGGCCGGCGCCACGGCGGTGATCCGTTTCCAGCGGATGAACGGTGAGGGCTCTTTATTAGTCTATTCCACATAAAGGCCCTTGGGGCCTTTATGTAGGGTGGGTGGGTGGGCTGCCGCCGCCTTTGGCCCCCGGAGGGGGCTCCGGCCCGCTGCGCGGGCCGCTGTCCCCGGGGCGGAAAACGGAGTTTTCCGCCCCGGGGACAGCAAAGGCGGCGGCGGAGCGATTTCCCGAAGCCGGGGAAATTTTTGGATTTACGGCAGAATTTTTGGATTTACGGCCGGCGGGCTTTGGTTTATAAGAAACGGCCGATCAATTTCGAAAGCCTTATGAGTGACAATTTGAGCGCATTGGGACAGGAAATCCGTGAGTCGTCCGCCTGGGTGGCGCTGCTGCGGGACGAGATGAGCCGCGTAATCGTAGGACAGCGCTACATGATCGACCGACTGATCGTCGGGCTGCTGAGCAACGGGCATGTGCTCCTGGAGGGCGTCCCGGGCCTGGCCAAGACCCTGTCGGTACGGACGCTGGCGGCGGCGATTCAGGCGAGCTTCAGGCGCATCCAGTTCACCCCCGATCTCCTGCCGGCCGACATCGTCGGCACCCTGATCTACAACCCCCGCGAGGCGAGTTTCGAGACCAAGAAGGGCCCGATCTTCGCCAACGTCGTCCTGGCGGACGAGATCAACCGCGCGCCGGCCAAGGTGCAGAGCGCGCTGCTGGAGGCGATGCAGGAGCAGCAGGTGACCATCGGCGAAACGACCTTCCGGCTGCCGGAGCCCTTTCTGGTGCTGGCGACCGAGAACCCCATCGACCAGGAGGGCACCTATCCCCTGCCGGAGGCCCAGGTGGACCGCTTCATGATGAAGCTGAAGATAGAATACCCGGACATCCACGAGGAGAAGCGGATTCTGCAGCTGATGTCGAAGACCGAGCCGCTGCCGGAGATCCATCCGGTGGTGGCACCGGAGAGCATCCTGGAATCCCGCAAGGTTTTGGACCGCATCTACATCGACGAGAAGGTGGTGGACTACATCGTGAACATCGTCTTCGCCACCCGCAAGCCCTCGGACTACAAGATCAACATCAATCACTTCATCCAGTTCGGGGCCTCGCCGCGGGCCACCATCGCCCTGACCCTGGCGGCCAAGGCCTGGGCCTTTCTCCAGGGGCGGGCCTATGTCGTCCCCCAGGATGTCAAGACCATCGGCATCGACGTGCTGCGCCACCGGATTCTCCTGACCTACGAGGCGGAGGCGGAGTCCATCACGGCGGAAACCATCATCTCCCGCATCCTGAACACGGTGCCGGTGCCGTGAGCTTTTCCGGTGCCGTCCATTGCCTCCTATGGGAAAAGCCGCCGAGCAGGAGCAGCGACAGGAGCGGATCCAGCAGATTTTGAAAAAAGTCCGCCGCCTGGAGATCAAGACGCGCCGGCTGCTGAGCGATCCCCTCGTGGGGGCCTACCGCAGCGTCTTCAAGGGCCAGGGGATGGATTTCGAAGAGGTCCGCGAATACTGCCCGGGCGACGAGGTCCGGACCATCGACTGGAACGTCTCGGCCAAGATGAACCGGCCCTACATCAAAAAATTCCGGGAGGAGAGGGAATTGACGATGCTGATCGCCGTCGACCTGAGCGCGTCGCTGAACTTCGGCAGCGGGGAGCAGACGAAGCGGGACGTGGCCGGGGAGCTGGCCAGCGTGCTCGCGTTTTCGGCCACCAAGAACAGCGACAAGGTCGGTCTGCTGCTCTTCAGCGACCGCATCGAGGCCTACATCCCGCCCCGCAAGGGGAAGAATCACATCCTGCGGGTCATCCGCGAAGTGCTGTTCTTCGAGGCGAAGGGACGGCGGACGGACCTCGCCCAGGCGCTCCGTTTTCTGCGGCGAATTCTGAAGCGGCGGGCCATCATCTTCCTCCTCAGCGACTTTCTTCCCTGCGGGAATACTTCAGGAACCCTGTCCGAGGACGAGCTGCGTTCCCTGCAGTGGATGCAGCGCAGCCATGACATGGTCTGCGTACGGGTGGGCGATCCGCGCGAGCAGCTCCTGCCCCCCGTCGGCTGGGTGCGCTGGGAGGACAGCGAGACCGGAGAGCTGCGGGAAGTCAATACCGCCTCACGGGACTTTCAGAGGAATTACGAATCCCTTCTGCGCACGAGGAACCGGCAGCTGGAGGAATGTTTTCGGCGCAGCGGCATCGATTCCTTCGCCATTTCCACCGATGTCCCCTTTCTCCA
>JAIRLG010000010.1 GCA_031259625.1 Puniceicoccales bacterium | reverse complement strand
ATCCGCTTGGCCAATTTTTTGAAGAGGGGAAAGGCGAGGCGCAGGCCCCAGGCGACGCCGCTCTCCACCTGGGCATCGTCCACCACCACCGTGATGAGAATTTGAGGGTTCTCCAGCGGAAAAAATCCGCTGAAGCTGGCGATATGACGCTCGCTGGAATAGCGTCCCCCGATGAGCTTTTGGCTCGTGCCGGACTTGCCGGCGCAGCGAACACCGGAGAGGAGCATTTTCTCGGGATTGGACAGCGCTGCGCGCACGAGGCGGACGGTGGCGGGTGAGAGGATTCGGCGCCGGATCTCCGGGCACGGGCGCAGGATCTCCTCACCGGAGTCCTCCACCACGGCGGCGAGGATCCGCGGGCGCAGCAGATAGCCTCCGCTGGCCAGGACGCCCATCGCCTGGTGCACCTGTAGCGGAGTGGCCGCGAGGGCATGGCCCATCGGCAGGCGGGTGATGCTCAGGGCATCCCAGCGGGCGGGCGGGTGCAGAATGCCTCTGGCCTCGCCGTCGAAGCCGTAGCCCGCTCGCTCGCCGAAACCGAAGAGCCGGGCCGCCGCGTAGAGCCGCCTGGGGCCGAGTCGCAGGGCGATCTGGGCGACCCCGCGGTTGCTGGAGTGGGAGAGAATTTCCAGCACATTCAGGCGGCCCATCGGCCGGTGGTCCCGCGGAAGGGAATGGCGCCGTCCGCCGAAATCGACGCTGTCCCGGGAACAGTCAAAAATCTGCTCCGGTTCCAGCACCCGCCACTCCAGACCCAGCGAGACCGGAACGATCTTGAAGACCGACCCGGGCTCGTAGCAGTCGGTGATGGCGCGGTTCCGCAGGTCGTCCGGCGCAGCCTGGGCGTAGGCATTGGGGTCGAAAGACGGGCGGTTGCCGAGGGCCAGCAATTCCCCGGTGGTCGCGTCGCTGACCAGCACGCTCATCCCCTGCGGATGGTGGCGCTGCTCCCAGCGATCCAGCAGTGCCTCGACGGCATTTTGGATGAAGATGTCCAGGCTCAGGAGGACATTTGCTCCGTTCTGGGGAAGGACCTCGAAGTGGCGGAACTGGGCCAGCTCGCGGCGGCGGCCGTCGCACTCGGAGCTCAGGCAGCCCTCGTGACCCCGGAGGAAAAAGTCCAGGGCGCGCTCGACGCCCGAGACCGCCGATCCCTCCTGGTTCACGAAACCGATCACATGGCTGGCGACGTGGCCGGAGGGGTAGACCCGTTCCGACCGCCGCAGGCCGTAGAGGCCCCGGATGTGCAGATTCTGCAGCGCCTCATGGGCCGCCTCGTCCCGCAGTGTGCCGAGCTTCTTCCAGCGCAGTTTTTTCCTCCGCCCGTTTCTCAGGACGTACCGGCGGGTCAGGGCCGCCTCGATGTCCGCCACTCCGATGCCCAGCAGCTCCGCCAGGTGGGGCCAGAGGGGCCGGTCTTCAGAACGGGCCGCAAAGGGGTCGATCCCTACTTCGACGAACGGCTGGGTCAGGGCCAGCACCGTGCCGTTGCGATCCAGGATCGCGCCGCGTCGGGCCGCACGCCTCTGGGACACCTGGCGCGGGCCCTCGACGAAGGGCCGGTAGTTCTTCTTCCGAAGGACGCTGTAGAAGTAGAGTTTCCAGGCGATCCACCCGTAGAGCGCCAGGACCAGGAGGGAGAGGAGAAACGCCCGCCGGCTCGCGGTGTGGTGCCAGGAACGGAGCATGGGCTCCTTTTAGCGAAAAACCTCCCGGCCGTCAAACCCATAGCCGCTGGGGGAATTTCCCCTCGCGATTCTCCCAATCGGGGCAGTCTGGGGCGCCGCCTTTGCGCCGAGGGGCAAGGCCTTCGGCCTTGCCCCTCGGCGCGGGCCCGCGCAGCGGGCGGAGCCCGAAGGGCTCCAAAGGCGGCGCCACGCCGAATTTTCCCTTCCCTTCTCCTCGCCCCAGGCCTTGGATCCTCTCCAAGTACCCCAGAGGCTATCTCCTTTCGTTCTCGCCGTCAGGTTTTCCTCTAGTCGCCTCCGAGGTACTCCCTTTCCATTTCTGTTCCGTCAGGCCCGAGAACAGACCGGCCATTTCAAAGACTATCCTCCTCAGATACGTAAGATTTGGGCCTCTTCTTTAAATAGGACTTCTTGGCCTCGCCGCTGGAGGGCCGACCACGCTCGGAGCGCTGGCCGCCGGCCAGCTCATCCCGCTGGCGCCGAAGACGTTCCCGCTCCAGCTCCAACTTCTGCCGCTTGACTTCGTTCTTCAACTCCTGCAGCTCCTCCTCTTCCTGCCGCTTCCGTTCTTTCTCTTGGCGGCGCAGCTCGGTCTCCTCCCGCAGCTTCTGCTGGCGGTAGTAACTTTCATCGGCCTGCCGCTGCTTGGCGAGGGCCTCGCCCTCATCCTCCCCGACGTGGTGGCCCAATGCCGCCCCGCCGAGTCCGCCGATGACCCCTCCCAGCGCCGCCCCACCGGCCCCGCCGTCGATGGCGTAGCCGATGCCCGCACCGGCCGCCGCTCCCAATGCACCGCCGCCCAGGGTTGAACTCGTCTTGTCACAGCCGCTCAGGAGCATCGCTCCCAGGCACAGCAAGCCCGCCGTTTTCGAAAAATCAGCCTTCTCCATAGGGGAGCAGAGGAAAAAACATTTCGTCCCTTTTTCAAGACCGAAAAACGCCCGTATGACCCAGGCGGGGTTATCGGAGTCAAGCGGATTTTTATCTTCGCCGCCTTTGGAGCCCCGGAGGGGCTCGGGCCCGCGGCGGAGCGGCAGGGCCGCAGAGCCGCAGGGCCCACCGGTGCCGGGGCGAGGAAATTCCCTTTCCTCGCCCCGGCGCCGCAAAGGCGGCGAAGAGAAGTAGGGAGGAAGCCAAAAACGTACTAATGGCGCATCTTACGGGGAGGGTGAAAACGCACCCTAAGAAGCCAAAAAGTGCACCCTATGGGGCTGACTATGGGGCCGGCTGGCTTTGCAAGGGACAAATGGCTTCTGCCATTTGTCCCTTGCGGCCCGCGGAGCGGGCCCGATGCCGGAGGCATCGAAAGCCAGCCGGCATAGGATGAAGAACCCGAAATCACCCGAAGGGCCGAAGGGGCGGCCGGGAAAAGGCTTGCCAGGGGAGGGCGAAAGCTCCAAGACATAGGACTCATGTGCGGCATCGTGGCTTATATCGGTCGGCGTCGGGCAGCTCCTCTGATCCTGGAGGGGCTCCAGCGATTGGAGTATCGGGGCTACGACTCGGCGGGCATCGGGCTCATGGACCCCGCGGGGGACTTCGAGCTCCACCGGAGCGTCGGGCGGGTATCGGCCCTGGCCGAGAGCTTCGAGGCCGGGAAAATTTCGGCCACCCTGGGCATCGGCCATACCCGCTGGGCCACCCACGGGGCGGTCACGGTGCCGAACGCCCATCCCCAGTCCAGCTGCCACGGGCAGTTCCTCCTCGTCCACAACGGCGTCATCGAGAACTTCCGCGAGCTCCGGCAGTTCCTGGTGGAGCGGGAGTACTCCTTCGCTTCGGAGACGGATACGGAGGTGCTGGTCAACTGGATCGAGTTCTGCTACCGGCAGGAGGACGGAGCGGGCACCGAAGCCCTGCTGCGGGCCGTCCGGAAAGCGCTGAAGGAGGTGCAGGGCACCTACGGCCTCGCCGTGCTCTGCCGGGATTTCCCCAAAACCCTTCTGGCCGCCCGCAATGGCTCGCCCCTGCTCATCGGGGTCGGCAAAGAGGAGCACATCGTCGCCAGCGACGCAGCGGCCATCGTCACCCATACCGCGCAGGTGATCTACCTGCGGGAACGCGAACTGGCCCTGATGTCCGACGACGAGCTGCAGGTCTCCACGCTGCAGGCCAAAAGGGTATCGACCCAGGTCTGCACCATCGACTGGACGGCGGAAAAGGCCGAGAAGGGGCAGCACGAGCACTACATGCACAAGGAGATCCACGAGCAGGCTCAGGCCATCGCCGAAGCCCTGCGGGGACACATCGACGAGCGGCTCGCCTCCACCCGCTTCGGCGGGATCGAGCCCCTGGCGAGGGAACTGCACGGCCTTCAGCGCCTCATCTTCTGCGCCTGCGGCAGCGCCTGGCACGCCTGCCTGGAGGCGGAATACCTCATCGAGCACTACGCCCGCATCCCCGTCGAGGTGGAATACGCCTCCGAATTCCGCTACCGCCATGCGCCGCTGGCGAAGCACACCCTCGTCATCGTCGTCAGCCAGTCCGGCGAGACCCTGGACACCCTGGCGGCCCTGGCCGAGGCCAAGCGAAGGGGCTGTTTCGTGATGGGCATCACCAATGTCGTCGGCTCTAGCATCGCCCGGGAGACGGACTGCGGCATCTACCAGCACGCCGGCCCCGAGATGGGCGTCGCGTCCACCAAGGCCTTCACGTCCCAGCTCTGCCTTCTCGCCATGTTGGCCATCCACCTGGGCCGGCTCCGCGACCTGGGCTACGACGAGGGCCTCGCCTTCCTCCGGGCCCTGCGGGAGCTGCCCCAGAAGATCGAGGAAACCCTTCGTCTGGAGCAGGAGATCCGCGAACTGGCGCAGCGCTATGCCGCTCATGAGCAGATGCTCTTCCTCGGCCGGCAGACCCTCTTCCCCATCGCCCTCGAAGGCGCGCTGAAGCTGAAGGAAATCGCCTACGTGCAGGCCCAGGGCTATCCCATCGCGGAGATGAAGCACGGGCCCATCGCGCTGATCTCCGAACAATGTCCCTCCTTCATCTTCGAGACCCAGGCCTCGCTCTTTCCCAAGACCCGTTCCAATATCCAGGAAATCCGAGCCCGCCGCGGAAAAGTCATCCTGGTGA
>JAIRLG010000009.1 GCA_031259625.1 Puniceicoccales bacterium | reverse complement strand
GCTGGCTTTCGATTTCGGAGAAATCGGGCCCGCTCCGCGGGCCGTCCCCGGGGAAAGGACAGCCGTCCTTTCCCCGGGGACAAAGCCAGCCCCAAAACAAGAGCCAGCTCCCAAGGAGAGGAACCAAGCCCCAGGGCAAAAGCCAACTCTAAGCAAAAGCCAGAGGGCAAGAACAAACCCCTGAAGAAGAGCCACAGCCCCGAGGAAGACGCTCCATTCCCGAAGCCCGAGAACTTCGCCGCGGAATAAGGCTTGTCAGGCCCCCGGCTTCTCGCCAGAATGAGGGCCCATGACGGAGAAGTCGCGGGAGTCCCCGGAACCCATCAATGCCCTGCAATTCGCGATCAATGCGGTGAACAAGCAGTTCGGTGAAGGCTCCCTGATGCGCATGGGGGATGCCAAAAAACTCAACGTATCGGTCATCTCGAGCGGATCGATTTCGCTCGACCTGGCCCTGGGGGCCGGCGGGCTTCCCCGGGGACGCATCTGCGAGATCTTCGGGCCGGAATCCTCGGGCAAGACCACCCTCTGCCTGAGCGTCATCGCCGAAGCCCAGCGCCGGGGCGGAAGTGCGGTTTTCATCGACGTCGAACACGCCATCGATCCGCGCTACGCCAAGATCGTGGGGGTCGACCTCGACAACCTCATGATCGCCCAGCCCGAGAGCGGCGAGGATGCGCTCAACATCACGGAGACCCTCATCCGTTCCGGCGCCATCGACGTCATCGTCGTGGATTCGGTGGCGGCCCTGGTCTCGAAGGCGGAACTGGAGGGCCAGATGGGCGACGTGACCGTCGGCGCCCAGGCGAGGCTGATGAGCCAGGCGATGCGCCGCCTGACCTCGGTGATCAGCCGCACCCAGTGCGTGTGCATCTTTACGAACCAGATCCGCGAGAAGATCGGGGTGATGTTCGGCAATCCGGAGACGACACCGGGGGGCCGGGCCCTGAAGTTCTTCGCCTCCATCCGCATGGACATCCGCCGCGTGGGTCAGCTGAAGGATAGCAGCGGTCGGGTGATCGGGAACCGCACCCGGGTCAAGGTGGTGAAGAACAAGATCGCCCCACCGTTCACGGAATGCGAGTTCGACATCATGTACAACGAGGGCATTTCCCGTACGGGCTCGCTGCTGGATCTGGGCCTCGAGTACCAGATTTTTGAAAAAAAGGGCTCCTGGCTGGCCTACAAGGGCAAGATGCTGGGCCAGGGACGGGAGGCGGCTCGGCAGGCACTGGCCAAAGACGAGGCCATGGTGGAGGAGGTCCAGGCGGCGATTTACCAAAAGGTCAAGGTGGCCGGAGGAACGGTGCTCGGGGAAGCGTCCCGGGATGCGGCCAATGGCGATGAGCTCTGAGGGGGGCCAGGCTGTTGCTGGTGAAAGCCGCTTGGTGCCTGATGGCGGGAGAAGGTCGGAGTAAAGACGGAGCCCAGTCGTTCTCCGGAGAGAAGCCCCGTTTCGGGGGCGAGTTGTCGCGAGAAGCTCGGAGCAAGAACGGAGCTCAGTCATTTTCCAAGAAAAAGCCCCGTTCCGGGGAAGAGCCATCGAGAGAAGCTCAGGGTAGAGACTTGGCCCATCCATTTTCCGAAAAAAAACATTGTTTCGGAGGAGAGCTGTCGCGAGAAGGTCGGAATAAAGGCTCGGCTCGGCCATCCTCCGAAGAAAAACACCGTTTCGGTGGGGAGCTGTGGCGCTTCGCCGAGCGGGATGCCTTCGATCTCCACTGGCAAGAGCTCCTGAAGCGGGAAGAGATAGGGAAGGAATCCTCTCCCACCTCGGTCAAAATAGCTTCCGAAGGGACGCCATCAACAAGGGAAAAAAAGGCCTCTCCTGCTCCGACCGAAACAGCCCCCGGAGAGCCGCCGTCGGCAAGGGGGGAAGCGTTCTTTTCTGCCTTGGATGGAATGGCCTCCGGGGAGCCGTCGGCCTGGGGCTCCCATGACTCTTTCGATCAGCACTCCGGCGGAGCTTGGCGGGAGCGGGAGCTGCGGGTGTCGCAGTCCGGCAGCCGGGAACTGGCCCTTGAGGAGGGGCCGATTCACAAGGACAGGGTGGTGGTGGCGGAGGACGTGGAGCTTTCCCTGCAACGCCGCGTCCGCTCCGACCGCTCCTTCCTGGCCCAGCGCCTGTGCATCGACCTGCGCCGGGGCGCACGGCTGAACTTCGTCCTGCGGTTGGAGGGAGGGGAGGCGATTTTGTCGGCCCTGCGCTTCGTCCTGGCCGAAGGGGCTTTTTTGGAAATCGTGCTCTCGCAGCGGGGGGTGGGGATGAGCCGTCTGGAGCTGGACCTGCAGCTACGGGGCGAGGGGAGTTCCGCTACGGCACTTCTCACCGGCTTCGGCCGGGGCGAGCAGCATCTCGATTGCCGGGTTCGGCAGGTCCATCGGGCGAGCCGGACGGAGTCCCGGCTGAGGGTCAAGACCGCCCTCGAGGATCGGGCCTGTGCGGTTTTCGGCGGCCGGGTGGTGATGGAGGAATCGGCGATGGACAGCACGGCTTCGCAGAAGGCGGAGCAGCTGATGCTGTCGCCGGAGGCTTTGGCCCACAGCCTGCCGGACCTGGATGTTCGGACGGACGCGGTGTCCTGTTCCCACGGGGCGACGGTGGCCCCTCTGGACGAGGCGGCTCTGTTCTACCTGAGTTCTAGGGGCCTTCACTGCGCTGCGGCCAGGCGGGTGCTGCGGGAGGCGTTTTTGGGGCTGGCTTTCGATTTCGAAGAAATCGGGCCCACGTAGTGGGCCGTCTGGGGGGAAAGGACTTCGTCCTTTCCCCTCAGACAAAGCCAGCCCCAAAGCACAGATGAAAAATTGCTCCGCAAAGGGGCCGTTGCGCGGAATGCCAGAGCGGCAGGGGCTCGAAATTGGGCCTTTTCTTCAGTCCAGTAGGCCTTTTTTCGGGCCAAACCGGAACCTTTGCTCAGTACAGAGTCGAGAGGACGATGCAGCCGTAGAGACCGAAGAGCACGCCCAGGAGGCGGGGGTAGAAAAATCCCCTTTTCCCCTGCAGCCAGAGGACGAAGTCCCCGAAGCGGTAGGGCCAGGTGCCCAGGTAAATGGCCAGGATGATCAGGACGTAGAGCCCCGAGACCATCCACAGCCGGGAAAGGGGCGGCTCCATATAGGCGGCCTTCAACAGCTCATGGGCGCTGAGGAGGATCAGGATGCAGGCCCCGCGGACGGCGAGAAAATCGCGGATGTGGCAGAGGGCGATGAGGCCCACTACGGCGAAGAAGCCGAAGAAGAAGGCCCGGTACTGCCCGAAATCAGCCTCCCCCAGATGGGCAATATTGTGCAGGAACCAGCCCATCCCCAGCCCGAAGCAGAGAACATTGGCCCAAGTGGCGCGCAGGTTGTGTCCCAGAAAGGATAAGAGGGGCCCCGGAAAGCACAGCCAGGCCGCCCCCAGGAGGAGAAAGGTCGCTCCGAAGAGGAGCGTGGCTTCCGCTAGCAGCATGGTGTTTCCCAGTGAAAGAAGGTGCTTAAAATGTCAAAGCTTTCATCCGGGCTCTGCCGGTCCAGGTTCAGCCTTCGGTCGAGGGGAATTTGGTGACGGAACCAGCTGCGCTGCCTGTGGATCAGTTGCCCCGTATGCCGGAGGATATCGGCCTTCAGCACCGCCTCATCGCCGCAGCCATTCTGTAGCCACTGGAGGGTTTCCCGATAGCCGATGGCCCGACCGGCGGGGGTGTCAGGGCTTAGGCCCTGGCGCTGCAGTTGCCGGACTTCTTCGACCAGGCCCTGCGCCAGCATCTCATCGATGCGCCGGGCTGCGCGTTCCTGAAGATTTTCCGCCCCCCGCTCGAGCAGGCAGCTGCGCTTTCTCCAGGATCGGAAGAGCGAGGCCTTTTTCTCAAAATTCCTCTGCAATTCCGGAACACTTTGGCCGGAGGCCAGGCACCGGGCTAGGGCCCGCATCACCCGCCGGGGATTGCGCAGGTCCAGCGGGCCGGTGTGGGGACTGACCCGGAGCAATGCCTCCCGGAGGCCCACCAGTCCGCCGCGGCGGAAGAGTTCGTCCACCTCTTCCCGAATGCTCGGCGGGACGATGACATCGTCCGTAACGGCCCTGTAGAAGCTCTGGAGATAGAATCCGGAGCCGCCCACGATGAGGACGGGATGGCCGCGGCGCTGGATGTCCTCGATCCTCCCGAGGGCATAGCGCTGGTAGCGGTCGACATCATAATGCTCGGAAATCGAGCAGAGATCGAGGCCATGGTGCGGAACCCGGGCCCGCTCTTTCGGGCTAGGCTTGGCCGTCCCGATGTCCATCCCGCGGTAGACGAGCCGTGAGTCGCAGGAGAGGATTTCGGCCGAATACTTCTCGGCGAGGCGCAGCGACAGCTCCGTTTTCCCCACCGCCGTGCAGCCCGTCAAGACCCATAATTCCGGCTGTTCCATAAAATCACCAACGGAGGAGGCTACAGCTGATGGAAAATCGCACGTGCCTTTTTCGGGCATCGCGGTGCCGAATGCTCAGGCCGGCCTCCAGCTCCCAGGTCTGGGAAATCTGGCGGATCAGGTGGTAGCCGTGCTCGTCGAGGCGGCGCCGGCGGGCATCCCATTGGAAAAGAATTCTCCAGCGAGTGACGGCATCGAGCGAACCCGAAATTTCGGCGGAATATCTCCGCGTGCGCCGTCTTCGGTGCTGTTGTCCGATCTGGAGCTGCCAGCGGTCTCCGCTGAGGATGTGACAGGAGCTCCGGCATTCCTCCCAATTTTTGGCGCTGGGATCGAAGCGCAGGTCGTTCCGAAACTGAAAGAACTCGGCCGGCTGGACTTGCAGGTGGAGATGGGTGTGGGAAAGACGGTGGGGACGTGAGGATGGGGACGAAGGCAAGGGGGGTGGAAGGCTCGGCCGTTGCGGATAGAGGTCCTGGTAGATGTGGCACTGGAGCAGGTCGCGGGCCAGATGGGGGACCGGACCGGCGGTCTGGAGGAAATTCTCCAGCCCGAGGCGCAGGACGTGGGAGCGGTAGGGTCGATCCGTGTCGCGCCGCTCCAGCAGGTCCAGGAGCGGCAGATGGCTATCTCGGCCGAAGTCATCGATGCCCGGGATTTTGTCCCAGTGGCGCTCGGCGTGGGGAATCCAGCGGTACTGCAGCATCGGGTGGATCACGTGCCGCAGGCCGTGGATGCCCCAGCGCTCCTGATCGACGTCCAGCAGATGATGGGCCCGGAGGTCCAGGTCGAAGCCGAGCTGGCCCAGGAGGCGCCGAAAGGATTTCCGGGGAGAGGAGGAGAAGCCGTAGCTCGTCCCGCGCAGACCCAGGAGGGGCGTCCAGCCGAGGCCGCTTCCCCAGGAGATAGGGTAGGATAGCTGGTAGGCCAGCTCCGCCCGTCGGGTGTGGAGGGGATTCTTCTCCCGCGTCCGGAGGAAGCTCTCGCCGCGATCCTCCCGGGAGAGATGGGCGAACTCGATGAATCCCTGCTGGTGGAGGGATGTCCCTCCGATGGGTGTGGGGAAGTACTCGAAGCGCAGGGAGGGAAGCCGTTGGGTGGCACTGCGGCAGCGCTGCGGCGGGACGCGTAGGAACAGGGTCGTCAGGGCCTGCCGGTGCCGGTAATTGGCCTCCGCGAAGGCATCGGGAAAGGGATTTTTTTGGTAATCGCCGTAGTGGAAATCGCTGAGGATTTCCGAATCACTCCACCAGTGGATGTGGCTTGTGATGTGGAGCCGTTCGGAAAGGGAGTGCCGGTAGCCGAGCCGGGCCCGTCCCCTCCTCCTCGGCAGGGGATGGGAAAAGAAATCATTTCCCCGACGCCCGTGGTCCGGGATGTAATAGCCCTGGCCGTCGAGGGCCCAGGGAAGCTCGGCGTCGGCGGGCGCCGCGGTGGAGAATTCTGCCCCAACTCCGCAGCCGCGGCGGCCGTAGCCGTCGAGAAGCGCGCCGACTTGGCTGTGGGGACCGACGTGGAGCGGCCATCGGGACTGGGCAAAGACCCCCAGCGAGGAATCGTGCCCCAACTTGATCTTCACGTGAGGCCGGTCGGTCTCGGTATCCCACCGGCAGTGGCGGGCGTAGAAGAGGGG
>JAIRLG010000013.1 GCA_031259625.1 Puniceicoccales bacterium | reverse complement strand
GGGGTTGAGGCCTGCTGAAACCAGGCCTGAAGGGCTGCGCCCGGGTTCTGGAGCTCCGGCAGGCCGATGAGGAACTGGCGCTGGCCGGTGCGGCGGGCCAGGAGGGGCAGGCCGTGGTGGAAGTCCTGAAAGGCGATGTCGCAGAGCGCCCGGAGGCTTTGGCCCGAGCGCTCCGACTGGGCTTCCAGAAAGGCCATGGCCTCCTCCGTCAGGACGAGGGATAGGCCGTGCATCTTGGCGAAGGCCTGGCAGAAGCGCCCGATGGCCTCCTGGGGATCGCCGGGAGATGACGCCTCCCGCAGGAGCGATTGCAGGGCCGGCAGCGGTTGGCGGATCACCTCGGCCGTCAGCCGGAGCCGCGAGACCGCCGTCGAGGGCAGTTCGAACTTGAAGTCCCGCAGGCAGTTCTCCAGCACCGTGAGCAGTCCCCGGGCGCCGGTCTTTTCCTCCTCGGCCCGGGCGGCGATGAGCTCCAGCGCCTCGTCCGTGAACTCCAGGCGGATGCCGTAGCCCTGGAAATCCTCCTGGTACTGCCGGAGGATGGAGCCCTCGGAGGAAGTGAGGATCTGCTTCAGCTCCTTCCGCCCCAGGGCCCGGCAGGCAACCCGCACCGGCAGGCGGCCGATGAATTCCGGCTCGAAGCCGTAGCGGATAAAATCCTCGGTTTTGGCCCTTTGGAAATAGGCGTAGGTGTCCGCCGCGGGATCCTGACTCTGGCCGCTGAAGCCCATGGAGCTCGCCCCGACGCGCCTCCGGATGATCTCCTCCAGCTTGTCGAAGGCCCCGCTGACGATGAACAGGATGTGGCGGGTGGACAAGGTGTCCTGCCTGGAGCGTGAAGGATTCATCATGGAGCGCATCTGCCGCATGACGTCGTTGGGTCCCACCAGGTTGACCTCGGTGTCCTCCAGCAGCTTCAGCAGATTGATCTGCACCCCGCGGCCGGAGACATCGCGCTGATCCCCGCTGCCGGCGATCTTGTCGATCTCGTCGATGAAGATGATGCCGTACTGGGCGAGATGGGTATTGCCGTTCGCCGCCTTGACCAGGTCCCGCACCAGATCTTCGACATCGTTGCCGACGTAGCCGGTTTCGGAAAACTTGGTCGCGTCGGCCTTGACGAAGGGGACACCGATGAGCCGGGCGATGTGGCGGACGAGGTAGGTCTTGCCCACGCCGGTGGGGCCGAGGATGAGGATGTTCTGCTTGTTGTAGTCCTGATCCCGCCGCAGCGGGTTTTCGATGCAGCGCCGGACGTGGTGATAGTGGTCGCAGATGGCGACGGAGAGCACCTTTTTCGCCGCGTGCTGCTCGATGACGAAGCGATCCAGGTAGTCCTTCACCTCGCGGGGCTTGAAGTTGAAGCTCTCGATCCGGTCGAGGGGGGTGATGGGCTCCCTCTCCTCGGAAGAAGCGCCGGCTGGGGCGGATTCCGCCGGCACCTCTCCGTACATCAGCGGCGTGATCTGGATGTTCGTCGCCCGATTCAGGATTTCGCCGAATTTTTTGGTGAACTCCTCCAGCGGATTGTTGGGCGTCTCCTCCCGAGGGGAGATCGGCCCGGGGGCCGGCTGGCCGGCCTCTCGCCCGGCTATTGCCCCATCACCGGCCGCTCCGCCGCGGGGCACCTCGCCTCCGGCCTCCCCGTCACGTGAACCAGAATCCCCGTCGCAGGCCCTTCTCCCCTGGGCCGATCCATCGCCAGGACTGCCGCCGGCGGCTGCGACCTCGGCAGCCTCGTTTCTGGAAGTTTCGTCGCCGGTGGCTGCGTCGCCGAGAGCGTCGTTGTTGGAAGTTTCGTTCTCGGCAGCGTCCTTGTTGGGAGCTCCCTTGTTGGCAGCTTCTTCTCCGGAGGTTCTGTTTTTGGCAGTTTCGCCTTCGGAAGTTACGTCTCCGACAAGCTCATCGGGACATGTTTTCTCGTCCGCCGCCTCGTTGCGCTCCATGGGAGATAGGTCACACAAAATTCCCCTCGGGGCAATCCAGAAGCAGCGGTCCGGGTGGAAAAGAGGTTCCGAGAAACCGAAAATGAAGGGAAACCCTGGATTTATCCCGAATTTCCAGATTCCTTTTTCGGTTTTTTTGGGGAGGTCTTGGGATGGAGAATTGGGAACTTGGGAGAAGGAAAACTGGCTGCTGCGGGCTTTTTTCCTGCCGGCTTTCGATTCCGGAGGAATCAGGCCCGCTCCGCGGGCCCCCCCCGAAGGGCCCAGGCCGCTCCGCGGCCTGGGCCCTTCGGGGGAAAGCCGGCAGGCGCCCGCCCACCCACCCCAAAAAATCTTTCCCTCTCCA
Organism: Puniceicoccales bacterium; assembly: GCA_031259625.1. The sequence continues at coordinate 2,986 of JAIRLG010000013.1, read as the reverse complement.
TCCCGGCAGCCGGAAACCTGCGAGCCGGTGGGAATTGGGCCTGCAGGCCTATTAGGGACGAAAGATGAAAAAGTTTTTACGCGGAGCGGGGACTTTTTACGCTCTCGCCAAATTTTTTATTTTTTTTCGGAATTTTCTCTTGACGCCAGGAAAGAGGCTTCTACATCTGATGCCCGTTGAGGTAAAGATGGCAAACAAGAGGGCATCTCTGAAGAGCATCCGGCAGGCGGCGGTTCGGACGAAGCGCAACGCCGGCATCCGGAGTCGACTCAAGACCTTGGCGAAAAAAGTGGCCGCTCTGGCCGGAGCGGAACCGGAGCAGAGGCGCGAAGCGGCCATTCGCTACGTCTCGGCGATGGATAAGGCCCAGAAGGTCGGCCTGGTCCATGCCCATAAATCGGCCCGCTGCAAATCCATCATGGCTGCGTATATATTTTAGACTTTTAGGAGATCTTAGGGTCTCCTAAATATACCATCCATATCCCATCCAGCCCCTGGTACCCCGTACTGGGGGCGTTTTTTTAGGATAAGCTTGGGATAGTTCTGCTGAGGTACGCTGGATTCCCATCGCCTGGGCTTCCCTATCCCGTCGGCACTGTCGTCTGCTCCGGCGGACTCCTGAGCTGTTTTTTTTGTAATTTGCTCAGGATAGTTCCGCAGGGGGATTTTTCTTCCCAAATCTCGGGATTCCTGATCCGCCGGCCGGCCCTAGACCGTGATTTCTGAAGAAGGCAGAGGTTTCTGGGCATAGGCGAAGGTTCATTAGGCGTAGAGCGTTCTGCCTAGGAGGATTGGGGGCAAAAATCGCCAAAAATCGCCGATGTCTGGGTGTGGCAACGGGCGTGGCAGCTCCGGCGATCCGCGCTGGGCTTTTGCAAAGCCCAGCGCCTACGGCGCAAAGCGCCGTAGCAAAACTTAAAAGTTTTGGGATCGCCGGAGCGGAGGTCAGAGTATAGTCGTTTTCCCTGCCGGCTTTCGATTCCGAAGGAATCCTGCCCGCTCTGCGGGCTCCCCGAAGGGCCCAGGACAACGTCCTGGGCCCTTCGGGGGAAAGCCGGCAGCTGCCCCGCACCCGTTTTAGGCTTGTCGTAGGCAGAGGTTCTGGGGAGACGATGTTAATAATGGACTCTGCCCTCTTCGGCTTTTCTGGTGCTCAGGAGGGGATTTGAACCCCTACACCTTGCGGCATACGCCCCTCAAGCGTACGTGTCTACCGATTCCACCACCTGAGCTACGGCTCCTCATCGGGGAGAAGAAGGCGCCAGCCATTGACGGGGATTGACATTTGTTCGCAACAAAAAAGGTTGTGCGCAGAACGATTTTCCGGATGTTTCGATCCATCCATCGGGAAGGCGGGTGCTATGGAAGACAGGACGAACGGTCAGGCGGGCGAGGAAGAGGGAACGAAGGCGGAGCTGTCGGATCTTCAGAAAAGCCTCGAGGCGATTCAGTTCGCTCCCGAGTGGACACAGCGGCCGGAGCGCCGGGACTATCGTGCCTCCGAGCCCGCCGGTGAGCCTCGGAGCCGTCGGCCGAAAACCTCCTTCTCCTCCCCGAAAGACCGACGTCCCCGCTTCGAGAGGAGCCGGGAAACCGAAAGGGCCCGTCCCCCCTTCGACCGGCGGGAGAGGAATCCGGGCTACCGCGGCGAGTCGGGTTATCGTGGTGGAGACTCGAGTTATCGCGGCGAGCCGGGCTACCGCGGAGAGTTCAGAGGCAGCTGGGAAAACAGGAGCACTTGGGAAAAGCCTCGGGAGGTCTTTGAGCCCATCGTCGATGCGGCCTTTTATCCGGAGGATAAGGCTTTTGACCTACTCGTCTCGACGCTCCGGAGCTCGGGCAAGACCCATGAGCTGTTCCACCTCGCCCAGCTGATTCTGGAAAAGCCGGAGCGCTTCGTCGTGGTCCTGCGGCGCCGACCGGAGAGCCATGGCGAAGTTCTGCCGCTCTACCTCTCGCTCCTGGACAACCTCCCCTTCGAGAGTGAGAAGGAAACGCTGAACCATATCCTGCAGCAGCACCTGGACGAGTTCTTCTCCGTCGAGGATCTGGAGGTCGAGCCGCCGAAGGGAAAGTTCTCCTGCGTGCACCGCTGTGGGCTCACGAAGAAGCTGCTGGCAGCGCCCAACGACCACCGCTACAAGGAGATCCTCCGCGAGCATTTTCAGAACGAGATTCGCGACCTGAGCTACGAGAATTTCTGCTCCCGCATCGAGACGACGCAGGAGGAAGCGGACATCCAGGCCTGGATCGAGCAGATGTCGCACCGCAAGGTCTATATACCTCGGGAATTGCCCGAGGGGGCGGCGGATCCCGTGCGGCTGGAGAGCCTGAACGACGTCCGGCAGTACTGCCTGGAACACTTTCGCGAGCGCCTGATCCGCTCGTCCTCCAGTTTGCGGATTACAGGAGCGTCCCTGGCACGCCTGCCGTCGCGGCGGATTCGGCGTTCCATCGAGCTCCTCTGGCAACAGCAGCGGCGCTTTCCCTGGGAGACCGCCAATAACCTGCGAGGGCGCCTGCGCCGGGCGCACTTCTGGCTCTACCGAAAAAAGGTCGGCGAGAAGGTCATCACCTTCACCTGCGCCGTGAAGCGCAAGATTCGCACAGGCAAAGAGGTCTTCGAACCGGAAATTCAATCGGTGCTCACCTGGCTCGAGGCCCATCCCATGTCCACGCGTCAGGAATTGGCGGCGGAGGGGATGCCCCAGGCGGTTCAGCAGCTCTCCTGGTTGATCCAGGCCGGTTTTGTGACGGAGTTCGAGGATGGCCGGCTCTTCCTGCCCAAAATCATGCCCGAGCCCGTCCGGAAAGCGGCTCCGGAGAAGAACACCGAGCATTCCGCCCCTCAGGAGACCGACCTGGGCGAAATTTTAGACGAAGGCCTGTCGGCGGAGGGAGCCGAGGGCATCGCGGCGTCGGAGCCTGCATCAGATAGACCGGAAGAGGCCGCAGCATTGGAATCCGCGGCAGCTGAGCCCGCATC
>JAIRLG010000041.1 GCA_031259625.1 Puniceicoccales bacterium | reverse complement strand
GGGTGTAGTTGGGATCTTATGTTTTGCAGAGGTATTTGTGAGACAACTCATAAGGAACGAGCGCTTCGGTATTCCACCAGAGGGACGAGTTTTGATAGAAGAAACGTGGGATCATTGTCTGGGAAATTTCGTGACGGCAAGAAAGTCTTTGTTGGAATGTGTCGCAAAATTAGACGCTGTGGTCGCTCTCGCTCAAGCTGTTCGAGAGGTGATTAATGGAGGGCCTGATCATGTCGCAGAGGCGCAGCAAGATTATCTGGAGCTCCACGAGGCCTACCGTCGTCAACACGGGGCTTCCTTGCGACAGATGTGTAGGGAACTTGGCTTTGTCTCGGATGGAGAGGAGTAGTCTTCATCGAAAGATTGCGTTGGAGGTTTTTTCCAGCAAAGGTAGCTTCTTTAGGCTTGAGGCTTGAGAGTATTCGATCCCCTCGCCTTTGCGGTGAGGGAAAAATAAAAGCTCCCGCTTTGTATTTTTTCCTCACCGCGGCCCGCGTAGCGGGCCAGAGCCCGAAGGGCTCAAAGGCGGGGGCCGCCGGTCAATCGGAGACGGTGCTCGTGTCAGCTGTAGGTCTTCACCAAACCCTCGACCAGCTTCGTCCAGCCGTCGATGAGGACGAAGAGCATCATCTTGAAGGGCAGGGAAATCGTCATGGGTGAGACCATCATCATGCCCATGGCCAGGAGGATGTTGGAGACGATCATGTCGATGGCGATGAAGGGCAGGTAGAGTAAAAACCCTATCTGAAAGGCCGCCGTCAGCTCCGAGACGACGAAGGCGGGTATGAGGATGAGCAGATGCTCTTTACTAAGTCCTTCCTGAGCCTCCGGTGGCCACATCCGCTTGGCCATGTTCATGAAAAAGACCGAGCCGCTCTCCTTCGTGTGCTTGCTGAGGAACTTCCTCAGCGGCACGACGGCCTTCTGCGCCACCGGCGCGATCTCCTGCAGGGACGAATCTTTGAAATTCACCCCCTCGACGATGCTGAATGTCTCCCGCACGACCGGATACATCACGTAGATGGTCAGCATGATGGCCATGCCATTGAGCACCATGTTCGGCGGTACCTGCTGCACCCCCAGCGCATTCCGGATCAGGCTCAGAACGACGGCGATTTTGACAAAAGACGATACCAGTAAGAGGATGAAAGGGGCCAGCGACAGCGCGATCAGGATGGCGATGATCGCAATCGGATCCATGGTCAGCCCTTCCAGCATGGTATTCTCCGTTTACGCCGCCATTTCGAAGGGGGTTTAGAAAATTTCCGTCACCCGAACCCCGATCCGCCCCTCGATGTTCAGCAGACTGCCCTTGCCGATCAGCTGGCCATTGGCGCAGATGTCGACCGAGGCATCCATGGGATTCCCGCCCTCGAAGAGAAAGCCCTCCTGCAGGCTCTCCAAATCCCCCAGGCGTATCGACTGGCGCCCCACTTCGAACGTGAGCCGAATGGGCATCTGGGCCACCGAAGCCCTCGTTCCCTTGCGGTACTCGGCGTGGAGAAAGGCCTCGGGAATCTGCACCTCCGTCGCCTCGGCCGGCTTGACGTGAGCCGCCTCGGCCTTCGGCGCCTTCAAATCCCCATCCCCCGCCGGCAATGCCGCCGGTATCCCCTTCTCGACGGCCGCCGAAATTTCTTCCCCTTTGGGGGCCGAAGAATCCTTTCCATCCGCATCGGGACTGACGGCTTCGTCGGCTCCCTCTTCCCCATCGATGCCTCCGGCGCCTTCTTCCTGGCCTTCGACGCCCTCCTCTCCGCTTTCCTCACCGCCTTCTGCGGGCGGGGAATCCTTTCCATCCGCATCGGGACTCATGGCCTCGTCGGCTCCCTCTTCCCCGTCGATGCCTCCGGCGCCTTCTTCCTGGCCTTCGACGCTCTCCTCTCCGCTTCCTCCTTCACCGCCTTCTCCGGGTGGGGAATCCTCCGCTTCCGTCAGCCCCTCATCGGCTTCTTCGGAAGCCTCCTCGTCCCACTCCTCATCCTTCTCCTCCTCCACGGACTCCGTTTCCTCCAGCTCATCCAGCTCCAGGTCTTCGTCATCGGCGGGTAGATTTTCTTTTTCATCAGCCATAGCTCTCATCCTTAAAGTTTCACTTTTTGCACACGAAATCCCCCTTCACAGGGGACCACTTGTACCTGAAAGGGTTCCAGTCCTCGCAGGGACGAAGCGGTTCCGGGTGCCAGGGCATAGTGGTCGAGCAGGATGAGGTCTTCCTCCTGCAGCTTTTCATAGGCCTCCCGCGACAGCTCCGTGGAACCCAGATCCAGGGTATAATCCACCCGCAGATCCTCGTACTTTCTCAGCGGCAGGGTGGGCTGATGCTTCCACAGATCCCGAAGCTTTGCCTCCAGAGCCGGATCCTCCACCTGCCAACAGCCGAAAAAATTCCGCCCTTCGGCGGGCATAAAGGCGCGAAAGCCGATGGTCTCGGCCGAAAATTCCGGGGCGCAGACTTTCTCCTCGACCGAGCGGAGCGAAATTTTGGCCCCCAGGAGGGATTCCAGCGCATTCAGGAGCGGCGACAGTGCCGCCTCCCAGAAAAGTAGTTGAAGCTCTCGGGGTAGCACCCGCCAACTGACCTCCTGGAACTGCGCCTCCAGATCGGACAAGACCGGAAACGGCGAGAGGTAGACCCTGAACTCCTTACCCTGCAGCTCCAGGGACCAGAGCGAGCACTCGCCTTCGATCCCAGGCTGTGGGAGGCACGTCAGCCACAGTTCCCGTCCGGCCACGGAGGATTTCAGCACCCGCCGCCGACCGTAGAATGCATTCCATCGCTCCAATCGAGCCTTCGAAATCTCCTCCGGCTCAAAAAGCTCCATATCCCCCATCCTTCACGTCCCAGCATCTTGATTCTTCGGCAGTTCTTCACAAGTGAAAAATGCACTGCGCTGGGAAACTGCGAAGCTGGCTGGCTTTGCAAGGGACAAATGGTTCCTGCCATTTGTCCCTTGCGGCCCGCGCAGCGGGCCCGATGCCGGAGGCATCGAAAGCCAGCCAGCAGAAAAGAATAGGGCTCAGGATTGGGCCATCGTCCGCAGAAGGGCCTGAAAATCTTCGGCGTGGAAATCGTAGGGCTTGCCGCCGCGGATGCGCGCGAACTCGATGCAGCCCAGGGCCTTTTCCCGTTCCTCGTCGTAGCCCACGACGCCGGAGCAGCGGCGTGACGCGGCCTCGATGGCCGAGGTGACGCTCTCGCGGATCAGGTGTAAATCCTCCGCATTGGCGGCCGAGGAACGCGCAAAGTAGCCGCTCTTCTGCACCAATACCTTTTCGGCCCCCAGCTGCTTTCCCAACCGGGAGGCCAGGTATTGTCCGGACTGAACCCTGTCCAGGCGCACGTGGCCAAAGGCATCCCGCTCCACGGATTCCCCCCGCGACTCCATCTCCTTCACGATGGCCTCGACACCCGCTCCTTCGCTGATGAAGACATTCACGTTGCCCACCCGCTCCAGGACTTCGGCGAGCCGCGAGGCCTCCTTTTCGATGTCCAACTCCCGCTCCGGAATGTAGACCGCATGGAGTTCGCGTGACTCCCGACGCAGTCCGATGTCGGGGAGCCACTGATTTTCCCCCAGGCGACGGTGATAGGCCAGGGCCGTAGCGGCCGTCAGCCAGCCGCAGTGGCGGCCCATCACCTCATGGACGATGAGCATGCGGGGACTGGCGCTGGCCTCGGAGACGATGTGTTCGAAAAAGATAGCCCCCGCCTCGGCGGCCGTCACCGCTCCCAGGCTCTGGGCGATGGGATAGACGTCGTTGTCCACCGTTTTCGGCAGGCCCACCACGGTCAGGTCGTAATGGTGCTCCTTCAGATAACGGGCCAAGTCACCGGCCGCGGTGTTGGTATCGTCGCCCCCGATGGTGTGGAGCACCGTCACCCCATCCCGAACCAACTGCTCGGCCGCCACTTTCTGCGGGTCTTCCCCCTCCTTTACCAGACCGCGCTTCACGCAGTCCTTCCCATTGGTCAGCTTCACGCGGCTATTGCCCAGGGGACTGCCGCCGAACGCCAGCAGGCGTTGGGCCTGCCGACGAACCTCCGGCGTCACGACAAAACTCTCTCCCAACAAAAGTCCCTGATAGCCGTGGCGATAGGCGATGATCTCGGTCTCCGGAGATTTCTCCGTGTACTGCAGGAGGAACTCGCCCACCGCCGCCGAAAGACAGGGAGCCAGTCCTCCCGCCGTCAGAATGCCGACCTTATCCATAAATTTAAGAACAACTGTCCCTTCTGAGGCTAGGGAATAAATCAAAAATGCAAAGGCGTATTTTCCGTTCCGCAGTGAGGACAGGGGACACCCTCTCGATTTTTGGGCGGTCGCATCGCCTCGTAGATGTGTCGGCAGCGGCGGCAGAGAAAGACGGAATGCTTCCAGTGTAGGCGCAGACGAATGTTATCCTGCTGGTCGCAGCAGACCCAGAGCAGGAAAATGCCCGATACTCCGACGAAGAGGAGGAGGTTCAGCGAGGTCTCGATATTCCCCATCGGCCAATCCATAAGGCATTTATCCGGTCGCCCTTCAGCAAAATCCGCGCTCACTCAGGGCCGCAAAGCTCAGCACCTGGTCGAAAACATCCCCCGCCACACGCCTCTTCTTTTCCAATGTCCGTAGGGCCTTTTTGCGGGTACAGTAGGAGCGATAGAGGAGTTTGTAGATGTACTTCACCTCCGAAATGTTCTCCTCACTGAAACCCTGGCGTTCCAGCAAAACGCGATTGAAGGTCCGGACCCGGGCCGGCGCTCCCTGGGCCAGCATGAACGGAGGCAGGTCCATCGTCACGACGGAGGACGCCGCCGCCATGGCATAGTTTCCCACCTTGACGAATTGGTGGATGCCGGCATTCCAGGCGATGTTGGTGAAATTTCCAATGACGCAGTGTCCCCCCAGAGCGGCGAGACTGCTGAAGATGTTGTCATCTCCCACCACGCAGTCATGGGCGATATGGGCATAGGCCAGAATCGTATTGCGGTTCCCGACGAGGGTTTCGCGCTCCGCCGAAGTCGACACGTGCACGGTGGCGTATTCCCGAAAAACATTTCCATCGCCGATGCGCAGTCCGGGATTGCCCCCCTGGTACTTCAAATCCTGCGTCAACCCGCCGATGAAGGCGTAAGGGTGAATGATATTTTCCTGGCCTAAAGTACTACGCCCGTCGACGGTGGCGTGATGCCGCACCTCGCAGCGGGCACCCAGATGCACCTCTTGGCCGACGTAGGCATAGGCCCCGATGCTCACATCCTCGGCGATCTCCGCTCCACTTTCGACCACAGCTGTGGGATGGATCGCCGTAGCCATACATTCAGTGGGAAATCCGCTGTTCTATGATGGTGAACATCAGCTCCGCCGAGGAGACGACCTTTCCATTGACGCTGCACTGGCAGTCCGCAACCCCGATCTTCCCCCCACGGTTCTTCAGGATTTTGGCATAGATTTCCAGCTGGTCGCCGGGCACCACCGCCCGACGGAACTTCACCTTGTCGCAGCTCATGAAATAGGCCAGTTTGTCCTCGCAGTGCGCCTCTCGAATCATCAGAATGCCGGCCGCCTGTGCCATCGCCTCGATCTGCAGCACTCCTGGCATGACCGCCTGGCCTGGAAAATGTCCCTGAAAATAGGGCTCGTTGATCGAGACATTTTTTATCGCCCGCAGTTCCTGCTGGCCCTGAAATTCGACGACGCGGTCGATCATCAGGAAGGGATAGCGGTGCGGCAGAAGATTTAAGATCTTCTGGATGTCCATCGAGGTCTCGGTCAGAACCGGCAAGGGCCCTGACGGCGTAGGGAGAGATTTTTGGGCCCCCGAAGCCTTTTCGGAAAAATGTTCCGCCAACTTTTGGGTCAGCTGGGCGTTGAGGGCATGGCCCGGGCGCACGGCGATGATGTGGGCCCTGAGTGGCTTCCCCAGAAGAGCCAGGTCGCCGACGAGGTCCAGCATCTTGTGCCGCACCAGCTCATCGGGAAAGCGCAGAGGCTCCTTGGCGAGGATATTGTTGCCCTGGATGATCAAGGCGGTATCCAGACTGGCTCCTTGCATCATCCCCAAATCCATAAGGGAGCGGATGTCTTCGAAGAAAACGAAGGTCCGGGAGGGAGCCAGCTCGGAGATGAAGTTTTCCGGTGTTATCTCGAGCGAGAGGTGCTGGGTGTGGAACTGGTGGTCGTCGGACGAAGTGCAGGTGATTTTGAATCCCTCGTAGGGCAGGGCAATCAGGCTGCGAGGGCCGGAACTGACGGACACCGGCGCGTCCAGCGAAAGGGATTCCAGCTCCGCCTCCTGCTCCAAAATCTCCGCCTCCAGAAGGGTTTGGACGAAGAGCTTGGCCGAGCCGTCGAAGCCGGGCAATTCGCTCGCATTCATCTCGACCCACAGATTGTGGATACCCAGACCGGCCACGGCGGCCAGCAGGTGCTCCGGCGTGAGGATCAGCACCTCGTTCTCCGCGAGCTTCGTGCAGCGCACGCAATCCCCGATATGCTCGATGCGCGGATGGACTTCCGGATGGCCCAGTAAATCGGTGCGCCGAAAGACGATGCCGTTATTCACCGGAGCCGGCTTGAGACATACCTGGACATCCGCTCCGGTGTGGATCCCTCGCCCCTGCAGGGAAATCTCCCGCCGTATCGTGCGCTGCTTCGTCATCGTACCGTAAAAACTCGGGGCAAAGGCTAGAGAAGGCCTCAAAATCCTTTCTGCAAGGTCTGTTTGAGATGCTCGACGCTGCGCTTGATCGTCGGATCCTGTTCCATCATGTTTTCGACCGTCTTGCAGGCATGGATCACGGTGCCGTGGTCGCGCCCGCCGAACGTCTGGCCGATTTCGACCAGGGATTGCGAGGTGATCAGGCGGCTGAGGTACATCGCCACCTGGCGCGGGAAAGCGATGTTGGCCGGCCGCTTCTTGCTCAGCATGTCGGCGAGCTTGAGATGGTAGTGCTCCGCCACCTTCTGCTGGATGTATTCCAGGGGCACCTGAATCTGCTTGTCCTCCTGGAAAATGTCGCGCAATAGGCGGCTGAGCGTTGGGACATCGACGGTCGCCTTGGTCAGGGCGGCGTAGCTCGCGATGCGGGTCAGCGCCCCTTCCAGGCGCCGGACATTGGTCGAGACGCGCTGGGCGAGAAACTCCAGCACCTCCGAACTCAGGTGAAGGTTCATGTCGGCGGATTTCCTCCCCAAAATTGCCATGCGGGTCTCCAGGTCCGGCACCTGTATGTCCGTCACCAATCCCCACTGGAAACGTGAAACCAAACGGCCCTCCAGCTTGGAAATTTCCGCCGCCGGCCGGTCGCTACTCAGGAAGATCTGCTTCTGGGATTCGAAAAGTTCGTTGAAGGTGTGGAAAAACTCCTCCTGAATGCGCTCCTTCCCCGAGAGGAAGTGAATGTCGTCGATCAGGAGAATGTCGACGCGGCGGTACTTCTGTCGGAATTTCGTCAGGGCATTGGTCTGAATGGCCTGGATGAACTCGTTGGTGAACTTCTCCGTCGAGGTGTAGACGATGCGCGTTCGGGGCGTCTGGTTCAGCACATAATGGGCGACCGCGTGCATCAGATGTGTCTTGCCCAGTCCCGTATCGCCGTAAAGGAAGAGAGGGTTGTAGGCTCGGGCCGGCGCATTGGCAACGGCCATGCAGGCCGCATGGGCCATCTGGTTCCCCGCTCCGACGATGAAGTTCTCGAAGGTATTCTTGGGGTTGAGGAGGTAGGGATCGCCCTCCGTATTGATGACGCGATGCTCCTGCTGGCCTTCTAGGGACAATTCCTTCAGCGCCTCATCGCCCAAGGACATCGAGACCAGCTGCGGATTCTCCGCCGGCTGGAGCTCCGGAGCCGGGCCCACCGGACTCGCCTTCCCCTTCGCCCGTGACTGAAAGCAGAGCTTCACATTATGCCCCAGCACCAGCTGAAGGCGCTGGGTGATGACGTCGGCATAGTTCTCCTCGATCCAGATGGCCGCGAAATCGTTCGGCGCCCCCAGGGTGACATTTTCATTATCGACGGCATCGCAGCTCAGGGAGAGAAACCAGGCATGGTAGACCTCTTCCGGAAAAACGTTCCGGAAGTCCGCCTGAATGACAGACCACAGGGCCGTCAGAGACTCTTTCCCATCCGCAGTCATGGGGGGCTTTGGAAGTTATTCACAGATATAGTTGAAACTTATTCGCCCAGGGACGTCAACTCCCGGTTTCCTCCGTCGCCGGAGCACAGCGGTTCCGTCCCGACTGAAAAACAACGCTTATCCCGCATCCAACCTAGTATTTGCCAGAGAAAATTCAGGGGCTCAATCCCTCTTCGTCGTCCGACCGGGAAGCCCCGAGGGCCGCCTATGCGAGAAAGGCCTCCGCCTCAAGCGGAAAATATTCACAGCTTATTCACATCGACCCTGTGAATAAAAATAAACGACCTCCTGGGGCACCTGGGAAACACTTTCAGGGTCGTGAATTCCCCTCTAGGGGACTTTTAAAATATTTTCCCATTGCCTTCCGCTAAAAGCTTTTCTCCGGAAAAATTCTCAGCTCACTCTTCTCGCCACCGATGGACAGCCCGCTGCAAGAGCTCTATCAGGAGATCATTCTGGAGCACAACCGCCATCCGCGCCACGCCCGGGCGATGGGCGATGCCACCCACTGGGCCAGGGGCTACAACCCCAACTGCGGCGACGAGCTTCGGGTTTTCCTGCGCCTTCAATCGGATAGGATCGAGGACATCAGTTTCCAGGGCGAAGGCTGCGCCATTTCCAGGGCTTCCGCCTCCCTCATGAGTGAAAAGCTGCTGGGTCAAACGCTCGCGGAGGCCCAGCGATTTTCCGCCGAACTGCAGGCGGCCCTCTGCGGCCAAGGGGATCCGGAGTTCTTTCAAAATCAGGGGGAACTGCTGGCCCTGGAGGGCGTAAAAAAGTTTCCCATGCGCGTGAAATGTGCCACACTGGCCTGGCATGCTTTTGATGAAGCTGTGAAAAGAGAAAGCTGAAGGAGTACCTTATGGATCTAAATGCCGTCAACCGCTGGTTTTTCGAGCTGCATGAAACGCTGTGGCATATGGACTGGATTTCGCTGTTTCACGACATTTACCACAGCCTACCCCTGCGCTATCTCCTCCTCCTCTGGATAATCCTGCGCCTCGGCCGCCTCCTGGCCCATCCCCACCGCAGGCTCTGTCTGGCGCAGGGAAAGGCGGGGAGGATATTTTTGCAGAAATCGGCCCTCAAAGACCTCCTCATCCAGACCTGCTTCGACCAAGGCGTCCGGACGAGACCCCACATCGCCCTCCGCCTCCACCCCCATCGTATCGAGCTCAGCATCTACTTCAAAATCCTCCAGCACCAGTCGCTGCAGGACCTGGGCTCGCGGCTCCAGTTCGAACTGCAGCGCCTCCTGGTCGACGAGCTCGGGGTGACGAAAAAGCTGAAAATCCACCTCTTCGTGAGCGGATTTCTGCGCTCGCAGTCCCTGCCGGCGCCGGTGGTGGCCAAGGCGGTGGCACCGGTGATGGCGCCGCCGGAAACGCCGAAATTCCTCGAAAAGCCCTAGAGGATATCTCGCCTCAACAAGGGCGTTTGCCGGAGGGTCTTGTTTTTTTGGGGCCGGCTTTCGATGCCGGAGGCATCGGGCCCGCGAAGCGGGCCACCCGGAAGGGAAAAGGCCAGAGGCCTTTTCCTTTTCCGGGCAAAGCCGGCCCTCACCGGAACCAGCGAAGACGACACCCTCTAAAGCTTTAACAACCCCCGGCTCGCCAGGAAAAAGCGCGGCCGACCCGAAAGGTCGCGGCGAATGCGCACGTCGGTGAAGCCCAGGTTTTCGGCCTCCTGCCTCAGCACCTCTCCGTGGGCGATGCCCATCTCCATCACCAGCCAGGCCGGGGGGCTCATGAAATCCCCCGCGCTTCTCAAAATTCGGAACAGTTCGGCCCGGCCCTCCTCGGCCGCGCCCAGCGCTCTCCTCGGCTCGTAATCCCGCACCTCCGGCTCGGCGCTTTCCAGCTCCTCCGCCGTCAGGTAGGGCGGGTTCGCCACGATCAGGTCGAAGCGACCCCTGACTTTTTCGAACCAATCCGAGCGGACGAAGCGGACATTATCCACTCGATTTCTCTTCGCGTTCTCCCGCGCCAAGTCCAGTGCGTCCGGATCGAGGTCGACGGCCGTTACGCGGCTCTTGGGAAAGGCCCGGGCCAGGGCGAGGCCGATGGCCCCGCTACCGGTCCCCAGGTCCAGCACCCGGTCCGGGGGATTCTTTTCCCATCGGCCCAGCAGTCCTTCGACCAGCTCCTCCGTCTCGGGTCTCGGGATCAGCGCCCGCCGGTCACAGCGCAGCGAGAGCTCGTGGAAATCGGCTTTCCCCAGCACATACGCCAGCGGCTCGCGCCGGCCCCGACGGCGCAGTAGGGGAAGGAATTCCGCCAGCCATACCCGCTCGACCCGCTCCTCCCGGCGCAGAGGAAGCTCATAGCGCCGGCAGCCTCGGATGTGGGCCAGCAGGTGTTCAGCCTCGGCCCGGGCCGACCCCACGCCCCGGCCCTGCAGAAAACGCACAGCCCGCTCCAATAGAGAGGACAAGGTCACCGTCGGCATAAGTCACCGTAGGTATAGGTCATCGCCAGCATAAGTTGCCACCGGCATAGGGATAAAATCATCGTCGGTATGAGTCATCGCCGGCATAAAAGTTACCATTGACGCAAGGACAAGGTCTTCGTCGACATAGCCTCTTCGGCATGTCACCGCCGGCATAGAAAGAGCCTCCGGCCGGTGGAAAGGATAAAATAGCGACGGGTTATTTTGGGGCTGCCTTTGGCTTCCGAAGGAAGCGGCCCGCCGGAGGCGGGCCACCGCCGAAGCCCCCGAAGGGGGCTTCGGCGCAAAGGCAGCCCCTAAAACCAAGTGACTAGACTTCTATGCCGGCTGGCTTTCGATTTCGGAGAAATCGGGCCCGCTGCGCGGGCCGCCCGAAGGAAAGGCCGGGACGGCCTTTCCTCCGGGCAAAGCCAGCCGACAGACCCTCCACCCCAATCCTCAAAACCTCCCAGGCTTCCTCAGTCACCCCCCCCAAGCCTCCTCAGGTGGACTCATCCGCCTCATGCCCGAGCTCCAGGAGCTGCACGATGCGGTCGCGGCTGATGCCGACGAGCACCCTCTTCTGCCCACAGCGAACCAGGCTCAGGTACTGCCGGTTCCCCAGCCACTTCCGGTCGAGGATCTCGATGCGCTCCT
>JAIRLG010000003.1 GCA_031259625.1 Puniceicoccales bacterium | reverse complement strand
CCGCACCGATGCCTCGTCTTTTCCGAACTGAAACAGCGAATACATCAGCTCCAGCTGGGGGTAGAAAAGCGTCTGCCGCTGCCGTTGGGCAGTCTCGCCGACGACGGCCGGCTGCTCCGCCTCGGCGGCCCAGATCCCCGCTTTCAGCTGCGGATAGAACGCGCTCCGGGCCTTCCCCCGCTGGGCGGCTAGCGAGCGCGAACGGGCCCACAGCTTCCGGGTCGAAGGGTGGTGGCGCAGGGCCTGGTCGACCACACCGTAGATGTCCAGAGCTCCGCCGTCAGAAAATTCCCGAGCTGCGCTTCCCTCCTCCGGGACCACAGCTCCCCCTTTCGGAATCGCAGCTCCCCCTTCCGCCGGACACTCCGGAAGAACAGAATGAGGCCCATCCGAAGAAACGGGATGATGTTCGCCCGCCAGACCCGGCAGCGGGTGCAGGAAGCGCAGCGCGGGAGGGCAGGTTCTCGGGACATCCCCTTTAAATTCCTGATGGGTACAGGCACCGAGGCACAGGGCCGTCGCGAGATAAGCTCCGGAAAAACGGTATCGACTTTCATTTCCCGCCATAGAGGGCTTCGGCGGAGGATGTTCCCCGGCGGCTACAAAGCAAGCCTTTTAGAATCCAAACCCTCGCTCTCGATTAGAAACGAGCCCCTCGTTCCTAGCTAAAATCAAGCCCTCCGGTTAGAATCAAGCCCGTCGGTTAAAAATGAGCCCCTCGCAAGTCTTTGTTCCAGGTTGTTCCAGGGTTCCTGTGTTTTTGCGCGACGGCCCGTTGACGCGCGGCTGCGCCGCGCGCCAACCACGGCCCCCGCGGGGCGCTCCGCGCCCCGCGGGGGCCGCCTTGGCTTTGCCAAGGGGCCGTCGCGCCCCCGAATCCTCCCTACTCAGGATGGCGAATGCTGCTCCCTTTCCCGGCGCCGGTCTCGACCCTGGCCGAAACCCTGCCCCACAGCCTCCTCGAAGCTCCCCTCGGAATGGTCGCGCACCAGGACCTTGACGTCCCTCATTCCCTCCAGCCGCTGTAGGAGATACTCCTGCAGAACCCCTTGATGCTGCGTCAAAAAGGCCACCGCCTCTCCGGACCTGGAGAGGAAATCGACGGTCAGGAACTGGCCATCCCTCAAAATCCTCAACTCGGTTCCCGGCAAAACTCGCTCCTGCAATTGGACAAAAACCTCCGACGGCGCGCCCGTGGCTTCGCGGACTAGAATCTGACGGGCGACGAGGTCTCCGATTTCGATAAGGGTCTGTTGGGCAGAGATCTGCGTGGCGGGCACGGGGTTCGCCATCGCCTCAACGCCGGCCAGAATAGCCTCTCCGCTCACCGGCATAGTCGTATCCAAGCGCGAGTCCAACTCCAAGTCCAAAGACCTTCCCAACTCACCCTCATCCGAACTGCTCCACAGCGCCGAAAAGGATTCCAATTCCTCCGGCTTCAACGGCACCCACTCCGCTCCCGGGTGCGCCGCATCCGCATACCCCCGCTCGGGACGGGCGGCCTGGGGAGTCCTCTCGATCCCTTCGACTACGGCGACCGGCCCATTGCCTACCTCGGCAGTCGGCCTCTCCCTTCGGGACTCCGCAGCGCTTGTGGATATATCGGATGACCGCTTGGCCTCCGACGGTATTTTTTGCGTCACTAACCCTGGACGAGGAACGACCGCTGTCGGCTCCGCCCTACTAGGGAGTGTGTCGGAAACAACGGGGTGTTTCCGGGCTGAAGGCTTGGCTGGCTGCGGAGATACCGTCGATGCGGAAGGCATGGGAGTTTCTCGGCGAGGTGCCGCTGTCAGCTCCGCTGTGGCCGCTGGCGGTTTGTCTACGGCCGACTCCCGACGCGCGGTTCTCGGGATGGGCGCTTGGGAGGGAGTATCTTGAAACGTGGCCCGAACGCCGGCTCTCTCCCCGCTCTCCTGTGAAGCCCTTCTCTCCGGGAAAGCCGCCTTGGGGCCCGCCGGAGGAGCTCTCCAGGAGTCGGGAAGGGCAAGGTCGG
The DNA here is from genome assembly GCA_031259625.1 of Puniceicoccales bacterium. The sequence continues at coordinate 10,538 of JAIRLG010000003.1, read as the reverse complement.
AGACCCCTGAATCCGGTGAAAAATCATCTGCCTCGGGCCCGAAGGGATGGGATTCGAAGGCCGGCACCGTTCTATCCGTTTCCGGGGGAGATTTCAGGCCCGAGGACGGGAACGGAGCCCCCTGAACCCAGGTCCTATCCCATTCCGGAGCCTCTCGGTCCAGGGCCTTTCTCCGAACGGCTCGGCCCTTCACCAGGCCCTCGAAGCGCGCCACATCTGCCGGACTGACCTCCGACTTCGCAGGCCCCGATACCCTGCCCTGCGGGGCGGTGACCGCCGTAAGCACCTCTTTCGGCGGAACCATTGTCGCATTTACTTCATTTCCCATCTCATCACCTCCATGGCTATTCTGATTGTTTTTATTATTTTTTCACCCTAAAATCTTCCATTTCCAGGTCTGCCTGAAATTCCTCCTCCTTATGCACCTCTGCGAGCCAGGTTTCCTTATGCGCCTCGATTTTCTCGATGTTGCGGTTGGCCATGGCAAGAGCCTCTTTGCAGTGCTCGATGTGCTCCTCGGCCTTCCGGCACTCCTCCTGTGCGTTTTCGACCCGCTTCTCGTGCTCCAGCAGGGAGGCCTTCAGCGCCTTGACCGCTTCGTGCAGATCGTCGATGTTCCGGCGCCGGACGCTCTGCTTGAGGATCTCCGCGTAGAGGCGTTCGGTTTCCTCTCGGACGAAGACCCGATAGTCCTCCAGCTCCTGCAGGGTCTTTTGGAGGATCTTCTGGGCTTCGACCAGCAGGCGGCGGGCCTGAACGACGTCCTTCTCGGCCTTATCCTTGCGGATGTGGCGCACCTTGAGCAAATCCCCCAATGCGTATTTCGCGGCCATAGCTAGGATAAACCCACCACCTGTCGGAGCTTCTGAACCGTTCCCTCGAAGCTATCCTTGTCGTGAAGGCCCTGCTTGAGGAAATTGTTCACGGCATCGATGCGGGAAATCGCCTCGTCGGTCGCCGCATCGGCGCCCTTTTTATACTCCCCGATGCGCACCAGCAACTCCACCTCGTTGTACTTCGCCAAAATATTGCGCAGCTTGCCAGCCGCCTCCCGATGCTCCTTGCCCACGATGGCGGTCATGCAGCGGCTGATGCTCAGGAGCACGTCGATGGCCGGGTAGTGATTGGCCGAGGCCAGTTTTCGGGAGAGGATGATGTGACCGTCCAGGATGGAGCGGGTCTCGTCCGCCACCGGTTCCGTCATATCGTCGCCCTCGACGAGTACGGTGTAGAGCGCCGTAATCGAGCCCTTTTCCGACTGCCCGGCCCGCTCCATCAGGCGCGGCAGGGTGGAGAAAACCGATGGCGGGAAGCCCCGTCGGGTGGGCGGTTCACCGGCGGCCAGACCGATTTCCCGTTGGGCCCGCGCGAAACGGGTCACCGAATCCATCAGCAGCAAAACCCTCTTGCCCTGGTCGCGGAAGTATTCCGCCACGGCCGTCGCCACGTAGGCGGCCTTGAGGCGCTCCATCGACGAGCGGTCGGACGTCGAGATGACCAGCACCGAGCGCTTCATCCCCTCCTCACCGAGATCTTTTTCGATGAACTCCCGCACTTCGCGGCCGCGCTCCCCGATCAGGGCCAGCACATTGATCTCCGCCTCCGTGTTGCGGATGATTTGGCTCAGCAGCGTGCTCTTACCCCCGCCGGCCGCCGCAAAAATTCCCATGCGCTGGCCCTCCCCGCAGGTCAAAAGACCGTCGAGGGAACGGACGCCCAACGACAGCGGCTTACTGATGGGCGCCCGCATCATGGCGTTGGGCGGATCCCGATAGACCGGACAGAAGCCCGTCGGCGTCAACGTCCCTTTGGTCTTCTCGTCCAGCGGGCGACCCAGACCATCCAGGACGCGCCCCCGCATGTCGTCGCAGACCGGTACCATGTGAACACGGCCACTGGGAATAACCTCGGTGGAGGAAGAAATCCCCAGCAACTCCCCCAGGGGGGTCAGCAGCGCGGCTTCTTTCTCGAAGCCGACCACCTCCGACATCAGCTCCCAGTGATCCCACGGGTTGCGCAGGAAGCAGAGCTCGCCGACCTTCACCCCCGGGACCGCCGCCTTGATGATCGTCCCCACGACCTGCAGCACGCGGCCCTTGACCTGGATCGTCTTCGCCTCTTCGATGTTCTGGGCCAGGCGCTTGAAAATATCGCTGTAAGCCGCATCCATGACGCCCTACTCCGCCGCCTTTTTCTCCATGGCCTCCTGAATGGCCTTCAGCTGGATCTCCAGGCTCGCGTCGATGACCCCGTACTCGGTTTCGAGAAAACAGGTTCCGGGGGTCAGGTGGGAATCCGCGATGATGTCCAGGTACTTCACTTCACCGTTGATGCGCAGGATCTCGTCCAGTCGATCGCGCACTGCGCCCGCATCCGAAGCCGCAACCTTCAGCGTCGCCTGCTTCTGGCCCCGCACCGCCTTCAGCGCATTTTTGACGATTTTGACGATCACCTCGCCCTCGTCCATCTCCCCCAAAATGCGTTCCAGCGCCCGCACCGCCACCTTGCCCATGCCCTGCTCCAGCTGGGCCCAGTCCTCCTCCTGTTTGCGGGTCAGTTCAACTAGTTTCTGGGCCACTTCTTTCTTGGCATTTTCCAGTCCCTCCGCATGCCCGCGCAGTTCCTCCTCCTTAAATCGCTGGGCGGCCTTCTGCCTCATCTCCTCGCAGCTCTCCTTCGCCTTCTGGAGCAGCTGCTCGCTCATCCGGTTGACCTCGTGCAGGATGCGCTGGGCCTCCGCGTTCGCTTCGGCCACCACCCGCTGCGATTCGGCATAGGCATGCTCCAATGCGTTCTGGATGGAGACCATCGTGGCAAATTCGCTCAGGGGCAAGACCTTCTGGTCGGGAACGATGCAAAATTGGGACGCTTTGATCTCTAACATGGGTTCCTTTCTCCTTTATCCGGCCATCTTAAGTGACAAGACTTTCTCCAAAATGATCTCGGCCATTCCCTCACAGGACTTACGCTCCTCCGGCGAAGGTTTATGGGAAAAGTCCCAGGCGTACTCCCGGGGAAATTGCAGGACAAAGCGATCCAGGAGCGCCGCCGGTGCCTCGGCCAGCAGGGATTCCAGCACCCACTTCCCCTTCTGCCGAATGCGTTCCAGCAGGGAAGGATTTTCCCGAATCGCTTCGGGAAAAGGCGGAACGGTCCGCTTCGCCAGAACCGGTACCCGGTGCAGGATGAAATGGTAGACCGCTTCGCCGATGCTCCGCTTCAGGGCGGCCACTTCGCTCCCCAAAATGACGCGCGCTACGGCCTCCGATTCGCAGTAGGCACCGAGGTAGAGCTGTAAATCCCCTATTTTCTCCGCCCCGATGAAGGCGAGATTCCAGCGCGATTCCAGACCCTTGGGAACCGCATCGTTCCGGAGGCCCAGTTGCTTCCACAGCCACACCTCGACCCCTTCCTTCGTGCGCTTGGCGGAGCGCAGGAGGCGATACAGTCCCGGCGTCAGGCCCTCCGGGAAGCGCGTGGGGTGCAGCCAGCGCTCCAGCTGGAACGAGCGCCGGTAGTCCTCCAGCATCGCCGCCACATCATAGCCCCTAGCCGCCTCCATCATACCCACCCCATCCAAGTCATGCCCCTCTCATCCAGACTCTGCATTTCCATCCCATCCAGGCCATTTCCATCCATCCAAATTTTCCATCCAAGCCCCGGCCGCTCCCCAAAGCGGCTTCAGGTTTTTGCTTTGTGCGCCAACCACGGCCCCCGCGGGGCGCGGAGCGCCCCGCGGGGGCCGCCTTGGCTTTGCCAAGGGGCCGTCGCACCACCCCATCTATCCCCGTTCATCGATAGTTCCCCATCCGGCATTTGCCAAATCACTGGCCCTCGCCGGTGTTTTCCGGTAAAGCGACCGCCTCCACCTTTTTCTCCGGAGCCGAAGCCTCTCCCGAGGCGGATTTCCTCTTGGCCAACCGGCGCCAGATCACCAGGAGGCCGACCAGCAAAAGCCCCAGCAGAACGCCCAGGGCGGAAAGGAGGATGATCAGGCGTCCCCGGGCATCCGGCGCCATTTCCATCCCGAGGAAATTCACCGTACTGCCCGTCGCCCTATCCTGCGAAAAGGCCATCGAAAAGCTCGCCGGAAACAGGGCCACCGACACACGGTCGTACTCCAGGCCCTCGATGCTGTTGGTCACGAGGTACTTGATCTCCCGCACGTAGTCCTCCACATTGGTGTCCGGCCGGTAGGTGATACAGACCGCCGCCGAGGAGGGTACCACGACCTCCGTGTAGGGATCATTCTCCGGCAGCACCAGATGGACCCGGGCCGACAGAACCCCCGGGATGTTGCAGAGCGTGGCGGCGATGTCCTCGCTGAGGGCGTACATGAAGCGCGCCCGTTCCTCCAGGGGGGAAGAGACGAGGCCCGCCTTGGCAAAGACCTGCCCGAGGGTCTGGTACTTCCCCTTGGGATAGCCATGCGCGTTGAGGAGATCGACCGATTTCGCAAAATCCTTCGTCGCCACCTTGACGATGAAAGTGCCCTCTGCTCCCGCTGCCTTTTGGGAGAGGACGGCCTGCTGCGACAGTAGGGAAATGATCTCATTGGCCTCCTTTTCCGGCAGTCCGTTGTAGAGATCGACCTTGCTACACCCGACCAATCCCAGCAGGGATAGCAGCAGGAACCATCTGGGGCCCCATCCGTTTTCCATCACATTCCCCATTTTCATAAAAAATCAAAACTCATCCCATCCAGACCCTAGCCCTGATTGCGGAAGGCGCTAACCCTGGTTGCGGAACAGTGTCTGCAGCGACTGGCTGCCCTTGTCCGACACCTTGGTCGAAAATTCCAGCGTGATGTTCAGCTGCATCAGATCCATCTGTATCTGCAGAAACTGGGTCGTCCCCATGCCCTCCATACCGCCGGCCATCACCCGTTTGACATTATTAATGGTGTCGCGAAAGGCCGCGCGGACGTCCTGCGCTCCGTTGACCACCGTATTCCCGAACTGGTTGATGGGCGCACCTGACTGAACGCCGTGAACGCCGCGCGTCGGGTCCGCCGGCAGACCTCCCTGAAATACCTGGCTATTGAGCTGCAAAATATCCGGCGCCGTCGGCGCCGTCCCCGCCAAAAAGCTGTCGAAGCGTTGAGACGCAGAAACTCCACTTTGGGCCCCGTTCAACGCCATACCACCCACTAATGTATACATTCCGTCCTCCTGTCGTTATTTTTGTTCTCCGATGGACGGATAAAACTCAGCGCTTCCTCCATCCTTCATCCTGTTTTTTTAAAATTTCCTTCGCGATCTGCACCGCTTCTGATGTCTCATTCTCCTCGATCACCTGATTCAGAAAATACTCGGCCATCCCGCGGGAGCCGACCCGACTGAGGATCAGTCCCAGAAAGGCCTTGGCCAAGTCGCTCTTCGGATTGAGGACCAGCGCCCGTTTCGTCAGCATTTCGAAGGCCTCCGAGAGCCGCCCCATGGAAATCTTCGCAATCGCGTAGGCGATCCACGGGGACTCACTCCCAGGTCGAACGGCGATAATCCCCTCGAAAATGGCCTCCGCCCGCTGCTGCCAGCCGCAGCCCGCAGCCACATGGCCGATTTCCGTCAGAGTCTGTAATAAGTCTGACGAAATGCCCTCGAACTGAGCCGTTGGAGGCGTTGTCCGCTCCACCAGCGGCTGGCGCAATTCCATAGTAAAACCCAAAGCGTTCAACGGATATTCTGCGTGACCTTGGCCATACCATCGCCGATGCAGCGCATAAGTCCCGTCATCGTGGCGACCAGAGTGCTCCAGTTCTGCACATTCATCTGCAGTTCCAGCAGCGTCCCCTGATCGATGCTCTTGGAATCCTTTCCCTTGATGGCGTCGATCGCCGTTCTCATGTTTTCCTCGAACGCCCTGATCTGCGTCGCGCCGTAGGTGGCGATGTTCTCGACACTGAACACCGCTCCCTCCATTTCCTCTAACGTACCTAAGTTTCCTGCTCCCTCTGACATATTTTTCCTTTCTGTTGTTCTGTTATTGGTTATTTTCTAAAAAAGTCTTAGCGGTAGCACCCGACGACCTCCAGGGCACTGTCGAGGGCCTGTTTAAATGCATTCCAAGCCTTATACTCCTCCGGCGAGAGCCCGCTGCTCATGAGATTGCTCAGCTCGCCGCGCTTCTGGAGAATTTTATCCATGAGTTGTTTGCGATGAGCCTCCCCCTCTTTTTCGTCGAGCAGCTTGCGCTCCAGCGCCATCATCGTGATGCGTTTTCCCATCCCTTCTTCCATATCAATACTCCCCCTTTCTCAATACGACCTCATTACCTGCCCGCGACAGGGTGATCGACTCGGGCTCTATTTTATCCACGACATAGCCGTTTGGCAAATCCGAACCTTCGAAATATTTTTTCCCATTTTTCAGCTCGATGCGACTCAGCCCGCCCTCCTTCGCCACGATGCTCAGGACTTCCGCTTCGAAATAATGCCGGGGGCCATTGCCATCCGCTCCGCTCTCGGCGATCGCCATCGTCACGAAAAACTGCAGAGGAACGGCCTCCGTGAAGGTTTTTTGTATTTCCGTCCGCGCATCCTCCCAACGGGCCTTTTCGCTTTGGGCAATCGTCCCGCTCACGACGACGGCCTCCTCCTTCGGGAAAATCCCCACCGAGTTGCTCAGCTTGTACTTCGTCAAAATGACGCGTCCCGTCGTCAACGCCTTCGTCGAGGTGTAGACACGGTCCTGCAGATCCTTCAGCCCCGCCACTTCTCCCAAAAGATGTGTCCTCACTTTTTCCCAATGATCTGCGCCAAAAACATAGCCCTCGACGACGAAATTGCCGGGCTGTACTTCCCGCAATTTGGCCTTTATTTTGGACGCCACGAAGACATCACTGCTCTGCTGAAGGATTCTCTCCGTGCTGTAGACCTTCATCTGGATGCTGCGGTCGATGGCGAAAATTTTCTCCTTCAAAGCAACCAAATCGGCACTGGTCGGCACATAACCCTTGAGGGAAATCTTCCCTCCCTTACCTACCTTGATGCGCACCTCGTCCTTCCAGCCCAGCAGTTCCAGTTCCGAATAGATGAGGCGCTGGATGGAAGACAACGTCGTCGCCGCCTTCGCCATTTTGGAGGGGGTGACTGAGGCGTAGACGACCAGAGCGACGAGTAGGAAGGAGAACAATCCCAACAGGGTGATTCCCAGCCGGGAAACTTTGCTGTGAGGCTTTGCCTCCGTCTGGGAGATCGAAGAAGCGTTTTCGGCCGAAGCGTCCGGCTTCTCGTCCTTCGCCTCTTCGGTCGATTCCGTCAGCAGCGGTGCATCGTTCAGGGAAATCTCCGGCCACTGCTCCTTCGAGGGGCCGAAGATGAAGTGCGTCGTCCCGACGGTGATGAACTGGAAAATTTTCACCAGCACGTCCTCCTTCACGATGTGACCGTCGACGAAGACCTTGCCGGCAATGGGGTGAACCCATACCTCTTCCCCCTTGAGGAGGAAGCTGAAGTGCTGGGGCTGCAGAAGACTGTCCGCCAGGACGAGGTCGCAATCCGGCGAAGACCCAATAACCAGGGGAGCGTTGAGATCCACTTCGACGCCCTGATGGGGCCCCGACAACACCTTGAGCGTGTAAGCCATCCTATCCAAACCAACCCAGTGAGGAAGTCTATCAACAAACCAAAGGGATGCAAGTAAAAGAATTTCTTATCTTCATCATTAGAGTTTTATTGTCAAAAAGGGTCTTTTCACTTAGCTTCTGGGGCGGAGGAGATGTGGATCGGGTTTTAGGCCACCAGGAAGGGCAGGCGGTTTCCACCGCCGCTGTGGGCGCGTCCGGCATTTACCGCGGCCATGCGGTCACGGTCCATCCCGATTCCCCCTCACCCATCGCCCATGCCAAGAACTTTACGGACTTCGTGGCGGCCCAGATCCGCCGACCGCTCCACCAGCAGCACTTCGAGAGCACCCACAAGGTTAAGCGCAAGGAAAAGCTGCTCCAGGAGGCCTCCCAACGCCTGGGCGGCACTCAGGACATAGCGAAGTACAAGGCCTTCGGCTCACAGCTGCAACGGCTCCAGCAGCAGGCCCGCGACCAGGGCAGTTTCGGAGAACATTTCGGTCGGCAGTCCACGTTCAACGGCGAAGCCCTTTCGACGCTCATCCTGCAGCGGGCCTCCAAGGAATTCGGCGAGGTCACGGAGCAGGATAATGCCCTGCAGTACGCCCTGGAGGCCGAGAAACTGGAATACGAATCCCAGGGTCAAGAGTACCAGCAGCTCGAAAAGTCGCTCCTGAAGCTCGATGGGCGGAAAGACCCGTCCGCCGCCCAGCGGCGGGGCGAGCTGTCCGAGCACCAGAAGGCGCTCAAGTCCAGCATGCTGGCCTCGTCCCTCTTCCAGAAGGAAATCGGCACGGCCCTCGACAAGCTGCGCAGGGCCCACGGGCAGGAGATCAAGGACGGCTACAACCTCATCCCCAAGGCGGCGGAACTGCTCAGGGCCCAGAAGGGCAGCGATGCCGAAGCGGTGGCCCTGGCCACGGCCTACCGGGAAAAGGCGCTGAAGATGAAAAACCCCTACGACGTGCTGGAACATTTTTTCAAGGAAGGGGAGCATAAGCGGAAGCGCTTTCAGGACTACATCGCCCTGATGATCGAGCTGCTGGGGGAGGACATCCAGTCGGCCAATCCCTCGCGCTCCACGGAGGAACTGCTCGCCGTCCGCGAGGGTCTATTCCGGATGGAGATCACCGGCCAGATCCACGACGACATGGGTGCGCTGGAACAACTGATCCGCAAGAGCTTTCGGCCCGAAGCGAAGGAGTCCTTCAAGCTCGAGGAGCAGCTCGCCGCCACCCGGGAGTTCGTCAAGTCCACCCACAGCAATTCCATTCCCCAGGCGCAAATGCAGCACCTCAGTGACCTGTTTGCCGTCGACACGGCCCAGGTGCACCAGGAGATCTATTTCCTGCACCACACTCTGGATGCCATTCGCAAGCTTCCCATGAAATACTTCAGCGATCCCCAGGCCCGCATCCAACTGATCGATTCCGTCCAGGCGCACCTGGATGCCAAAATCCTGCAGGAGGAAGAGGAGACGGAGATGATCGAATGAAACAAACCGGAAACCGATGAACATTTAAGCCGGAGAAACCATGAACATTTCTGGAAGAAACATTTTTGGAAGAACAATGAACATTTTCTAACCATGCTCGATTCCGTCCAGACCACCGTGAAAATTTTCGGCGAGCGCATGGGCTGTCCCGGCCTGGAGCTGAATGCCCAGGGCGTCCTGCACCTCAGCATCGAGGGCTTCGGCGAGCTGTTCATCGACCACAAGGAGGATATTTTCATCAGCCTGTTCCGGCCCTACGATTTCCTCTCACGGGAACGCCTGCTGGCGGCGCTGGCCATGTGCCATCCCCTCACCCCTCGGGCTTTCCCGCCCCACGCGGTGCTGTCCGGAGAGCATTTGCTGGGCTTTTCGGTAAAAATTCCCCACGAGCGCTTCGACGTGGGAACCCTGGAGCTGGTCATCCAGTTCCTCCAAACCCTTCAGGAGGACCTCCAGGCCCATGGGGAATAGGTTTGCTGTGAATATTCTTTGTCGACTTCACTTCATCCGTAAATTTTCCACCCTTTTTTAAAAATGCCAAAGAATCCCATAGAAGACGAGCTGGAGATGGACTTCGGCCTGAGCAATGTGACCCAGACGCGGCGCGAAAAACCATCCGCCCACCTGCCCCAGAACGGCGATTTCAGTCCAAGCGAGGGGCGCATCGAAAACCGTCTGGCCAAGGTCATCGGCCTGCAGAACCTCGACGACATCCTGTTGCAGCTCCTGCGGCCGGCCGTCGAAGACCGGCAGATCCTCAACCCCCTGCAATTTCGCCAAAAGATCAAAGAACTGGGCCAATTTTTTCAGAAAAAACGCGAGCAAAATGAGGATCCGTCCCACGAGGCGCTCTGGGATTCTCTAGGGACGCTCCTCCGGAACGAGGAGGAGAAGGGCGAGCTCCTGGACCACTACCGCCACCTGCTCCACATGGGATGAAATTTATCGCAGAAGCGGTCACCGAAGCGGATAGGAGCTTCAGTGAAATTGCTCCGGTAAAATTGTTTTCGCTCCAGTGAAATTGTTCCCTTCGCTGTCTTTGGATCCCGAAGGGATCGCTCGCGAAGCGAGCTCCCAGGATGAAAAGCTTGCTTTTCATCCTGGCAAAGACAGCGAAGAGGGTTGTTCTGCCGCCCCCAAATACCGTCTCCGTTTTCCCAGGCGGGTTTGCCGCCTTTGGAGCCCTCCGGGCTCTGGGCCCGCGGCTCCGCCGCGGGCCTGCGGCGCGAAAAATAAAAAGACCTTTTTATTTTCCGCGCCGCCAAAGGCGGCAAACCGGAACCTGCGAAAACCCGACACGGGCAGGAATCTGCAAGCATAAACTTGAACCCGTAGATACCAACCAGAACCCACGGGCAGGAACCGCAGCCTAAGGCCACTCCACACCGTGGGCCCTCACAACTGCTGAGGATTGGAATAAAATATCCAATCCGCCAAGGTTCTCTGAGGGACGAGGCGCAGCGCCAATCGCAGCAAT
>JAIRLG010000026.1 GCA_031259625.1 Puniceicoccales bacterium | reverse complement strand
GTCAAAAATACGCATCGTGCGCCCTTCCGCCCTGGTCGGCAGGGGGCCGGCGGGGGACGGAAATAACCTTCAACCCTCCTGCGGGAGATTCAGTTCATGGCAGATACGATGGGGGAGCTCCTCTCCCGGCACCCGATAAGAACCCTAAAGCCGGGGAGCATCGTCCCGGGGACGGTGACGGAAATTCGCGACAACGTCGTCAGGGTCGACATCGGCCTCAAGGCCGAAGGCCTGATCCCGGCCGCGGAGTTCAGCGACATCAACGCCATCCGCATCGGCGAGACCATCGAGGTCTTTCTCGAAAAACTGGAGGATAAGAACGGGATACCGATCCTGTCCTTCGACCGGGCGGAACAGCAGAAGAACTGGACCCTGATCATCGAGAACTGCCAGGAGGGCTCGGTCATGGCCGGCCGCGTCAAGGGCAAGATCAAGGGGGGCCTGATGGTCCACATCGGCGTCGATGCCTTTTGCCCGGCGTCCCAGATCGACGTCCAGGCGCCCCGGGACCTGGACCAGTACCTCGGCAAGACCTACGATTTCAAGATCGTCAAGGTCAACCGTGACCGGCGGAACGTGATCGTCTCGCGCCGCGAGCTGATCGAGGAGGAACGCCAACTCAAGCGCCAGAATCTCCTGAGCTCGATCCGGGTCGGGGACGTGCGCCGCGGCATCGTCAAAAATGTCATGGACTACGGCGCTTTTGTCGACCTGGACGGGATCGACGGTCTGCTGCACGTCACGGACATGTCCTGGAAGCGCGTCCCCCATCCGACGGCCCTCGTCTCGGTGGGCGAGGTCATCGACGTGATGGTTATCGACGTCGACCTGGAGCGCGAGCGCGTCTCGCTGGGCCTGAAGCAGACGAAGCCCAATCCCTGGGAGGAGGCGGTGCGCCGCTATCCCATCGGCGGCCAGGTCAGGGGCAAGGTCGTCAACCTCATCCACTACGGGGCCTTTGTCGAGCTGGAGGAGGGCGTCGAGGGCCTGATCCACATGAGCGAGATGTCCTGGACCAAGCGCATCACCCGTCCCGGCGATGTGCTCCGGGTCGGCGACGAGGTGACGGCGGTGGTGTTGGGGGTCGACAAGGAAAACCAGAAAATAGCGCTCAGCCTGCGCCAGCTGGAGGAAAATCCCTGGGACATGGTGCCGCACAATTACCCGGTCGGCGCCCACATCCGCGGCGTCGTGCGCAATTTGACGGCCTACGGCGCCTTCGTGGGCCTGGAGGAGGGCATCGACGGCATGGTGCACGTCTCGGACATGAGCTGGACGAAGCACGTGGCGTCCCCTTCGGATGTGGTGAAAGTGGGGGACGAGGTGGAGGCGGTGGTGCTGAAGGTGGACCGGGCCCAGCAGCAGATTTCCCTGGGCCTGAAGCAGCTGAGGCCGGACCCCTGGGAGCAGATCGAGCGGCACTTCCCCATCGGGAAACTGGTCAGCGGCAAGCTGCGCAAAGTCACCTCCTACGGGCTTTTCGTCGAGCTGGAGGAGGGCATCGAGGGCCTCGTGCACATCAGCCAAATCGGCGAGACCCACGTCGATAAGGTCAAGAAGCTGTTCCCGATCGGGCAGGAGCTGAGCGCGCGGGTGATCCGGGCCGACCGCGAGGAGCGCCGCATCGGGCTGTCGATCAAGGCCACCCACTACGATGAGCAAAAGCTGGAGGAGGAGGTCCAGAGCCTGGATAAACTCCAGAGCGACCAGGAGATGAACAGCCTGAGCGAGATATTCAACCAATTCGAAAAGACCAAGGCCCCGTCTTCAGAAGAGGAGGGAAAATCCTAGTCTTCGGCTTTGGACGCTTGACTTGGGAAAAACTTCGGCAGTGTTCCCGGCACCCGGTTTGCGGTCTGCTGCAATCCGGGAGCCGGTTTATACTTCGTTGCGATTGGGGGAGTTCTGGGGATTTCTATCTCGGTCCGTCGGCTGGGCACTGAGGTGATGAAAAGCATTAGGAAAAGCTTCGGCAGTGTTCCTGGCTTCCGGTTTGCACTTCGTTGCGGGAGTTCTAGAAATTGCAGCCGGGTTCTATGGGCCGGGGCTGAGGGGACGAAAAGCATTGTCAAGGCCCTCGACTCTCCCTATTCTCCTTCTCTCAGTTTTTAGTTGCATGTCCGGTACCTCGCCCTTCAGGCCCAGAACCCCCTACGGCAAGCGCCCACGGGAGCCCTTTATCCGAACAAACGAGCGGATCCGCGCCGAGGCGGTGCGGGTGATCGATCCGGAGGGGAAGCAGCTGGGCGTTTTGTCCCTCGGCGAAGCGCTGCGACTGGCCAGGGATTGCGGCCTAGACCTGATCGAGATCAGCGCCAATGCCCATCCGCCCGTCTGCAAGATCGCGGATTTCGGCAAGCACCAGTACGAGGAGGGAAAGCGGCAGAAGAACCAGAAGGACTCCTCTTCTCGGCTGAAGGAGGTGAAATTTCGGCTCAACATCGAGGCCCACGACTTCGAGACCAAGGTCAAGCACGGCATCGCCTTCCTCCAGGAGGGAAATAAGCTGAAGATCGCTTTAATCCTGCGATTCCGAGAGCTGGAGCGCCAGGCCTTTGGCCTGGAAATCATCCGGCGGGCCATGGCGGAGCTGAGCGCCTACGGCACACCGGATGCGGAGCCCCGCCTTTCCGGCCGCGAAATCGCCGTGATGTTCTCGCCCAAGCCTTCGGCGAACAGGCCTAAGCCGGCTATGGTCGCTTCGGCTCAGGCGGACTCGCCGACCCCGACTCCACAGGCTTCCTAAAGCCGTTTCGGCGAAGAGATGAGAGGAAGTCGCAGTCTAATGACCCTTGGAATCGCTTGTGTGAGCGGCTTTGTGCCCGTGGCAATGCTAAGGGGGGCCGCCTTTGCGGTAGAGGCAGGGAAAGGAACTTTCCCTGCCTCTACCGCGGCGCCCGCGCAGCGGGCGCCAGGGCCCGCAGGGCCCAAAGGCGGCCCCCAACCCACCGGCCGCCGATTCTCCTCATGCCCATTCGTGTCCTTCGGCACCCATGGGAATTCCGGCTCGGTCTGCGGGAATTCCGCCTCGGTCGGGGCCCTGGGCGCAGGCCACTTCGGCGGGGGCAAGGTCGGATCATTTTCGGCATGGCCCTTCCGGAAGCCGGTCGTCCCTGTTCCGGCGAAGGTTGCGGGCACCAGCCAGGGCAAGGCCGTCCGCATCTGGCGGCAGGGCCGGGAGTATTTTGCCCTTTCCTCGGCCTTGCCTCCGGATTGCCGTTGGGAGAAGCCCGATGCGCGAAGCCTGAAAATCCACCGGGGCACAGCGGAGATGTCCTTCGGCCAGGATGGCAGTTGCTTCCTCTACAACGGCTGCAAGATCTTCCTCGGCTTCCCCTTTCTTCGGGAAAAACAGGAGCTCTACGTCAGCCGGGCCGATTTCGAGTCGAAGATCCAGCCCTTGATCCATCCGCAGGGCATCGCCGCTAAAATTCCCGTGCCGAGAACCCTCGTCCTGGATGCCGGTCACGGGGGCAAGGATTCGGGTGCCGTGGCCCGTGGGGTCAGCGAGAAGACCTGGACCTGGGACGTGGTCCAGCGCCTGCGGCAGCGATTGTCCTCGCTGGGCTACCGGGTGATTTTGACACGGGAGGGGGATCCATTCGTCCCGCTGGCCGACCGGGTGGCGGCGACGAAAAGGGCCCAGCCGGACCTGTTCCTCAGCCTTCACTTCAACGCCTGTTCCAACGCCGGTGCCAGGGGATTTGAAATTTTCACCTTTCCCATCCCGGGCGCTCCCGCCACGCACGCCGGCGGCCGCCAGAGGGGCAACGCCTCGGTTTCGGTCACCAATCACGCCTTTGCGGCCGGCAATACGATAGAGGCCTACGCCCTCTCCTCCTGCCTCCACGACGCCTTCCCGCATTTGGAAAATCGCGGCATCAAGGCGGAGCGCCTCCAGGTCTTGAGGAATAATCCCTGTCCTTCGGTGTTGGTCGAAGGGGGATTCATGACCAATGCCCAGGATTTCGAAATTTTTTCGAAACCGGAAAATCGCGAGAGGCTCGCCGGGGCGATAGTGGAGGGGATCGAGAAATACAGGGCCAATGTGGAGCGCATCGGCCATTGACCTTTCGAGCATTTTCATTTAAAAATCCAGCCCATGGAAGACCCCATCCCGTGTCAGCTCTGCGGACGACCGGCCCAGCTGCGCCTCGTCCGTCCTGATGGCGGCCTGAACCTCTGCATGGAATTGTGCCCGGCCTGCGCGCAGCGCTGCGACCCGTCGGCGGAAGACCCGCTCGCCGAGCTTCTGGAGCAGTCGCACGCCTGGGCCTCCCTCGCGGCCAAGACCTGTTCCGGCTGCGGGATGGGCTGGAAGGAATTTTTCCGCTCCAGGCGTATCGGCTGCAGCCGCTGTCTGGAGGAATTTCTCCCGCCGGAGCAGAGGGATGCGCCCCATCTCCCCACCGCTCGGCCCCAGGGGGAGGAACTGCCCGATACCATTCCGGCCGAGGCGCGGGGCTATGTCTTCAACCTCTCCTTTGCCGGATTCGCCTCCTACGACGGCGATGCGCTGTCCCTCCTGAAGTCGCAGCTGAAGCGCGCGGTGCGGCGGGAGCAGTTCGAGACGGCGGCCGTGCTGCGGGATCGCATCCGGCAGCTGGAACAAGAGCATCCGTGACGGCCCTTCGGGACTTTTGGCTGAAGCGGCGTTCGGAGGAAGGGGCTGACGCGGCCAGTGAGCCGGTCGTCCTGCGGACTCATCTCCGGCTCTCGCGAAATCTCCGAGACCTTCCCTTTCCGGAACGCCTGAGTCCGGATGAACGGCGGGATTTCAGCCAAAAATGGGCAACACGCCTGCGAAAGCTCCCGGCCTTTCGCCGAAGCCTCGTCCTCGACCTCAAGTCCCTGGGCGAAGATGAGCGCTGGTCGCTGCGGGAATGGGACTATATTTCCGCCCTGGAGGCGACTCGTTACGAGGGAAGCTATTTATTGCTGAAGGAAGAGGGGAATGCCAGCGTATGGCTGGGCGGACAGCAGCACCTCTCCTGGAGCGCTTGCCAGAAAGGTCTAGGCCTGGAACGCCTATGGAAACAGGTCTCCCGCTGGGCCTCATCTGTGGCGGAGGCCGACTACGCCTTTTCCCCGCAGCACGGCTATCTCTCGCCGGACTCCAGGGAATGGGGGAGCGGCCTGGTCGCTTCGGTCACGCTGCATCTGCCGGTCCTCGTCGAGAGTGCGCTCTACGAGCAGACGATGGCCGAGCTGCCATCGCTGGGACTGAAAACTTGTCCGGAATACGGCTTCGTAGCCCTCGAACTGCTGCCCGTCGTGAGGATCCTTCACGATGTGCCTTCGACTCCACCGGCCGAGGCCCTGCGCCGCCTGCGGGAAGCGGTCGTCCTCATCCGAGACCGGGAAAGTGTCGAACGGAACCGGCTCTGGCAGAAGCAGAACCTGAGGATTTGGGACCGCGTGAACCGCGCCTGGGGCACTCTGTTCTCCTGCCAGCTGCTGGGGGCGGCAGAGGCCCTCCACTGCCTCTCGCAGCTGAGAGGGGCCGCCGCCGGCGGATACCTGCCGAAGGACTGGCTATCGCGGATCGACCACTGGGCCCGCCAGCTGCTCGGCGGAACCTTTCGGGTCTGTCTGGGAGAAAATGATCTCCCGCGGGAGCGGGAGGAGGCGGAACGAGCCCGCTACGTGAAGTCCTTCATCACGACGGAGGCGCGGCCGATGCGGCCGAAAAATCCCTAGCTCCCGCCACGCCCTCGGGGTTTCATTACCCTTGAAATTCAACGAACGAGCCCCTTTGATTCCCTCTTGAAATTCGATGGACGAGCCCTTTTGAATTCCATTACCTCCCCGAGATCCAAGGGCCGCTGTTGAAATTCAATAAACGATGCCCCACGCGGGATTTCAACAGAAGCGCGCGGATTCCTCACGAATGGGTCTTTTCCCCGCTGTCTTTGCAAGAGGAGGATGAAGAAGCATTTTCATCCTCCTCTTGGGGCCCGCTGCGCGGGCGATCCCGAAGGGATCCAAAGACAGCCGTTCCCCCTTTTTTGAGCCTTGTCCTTCGGTAGAAAGTCATAGAATTGTCGAGAAAATTTGGAGCGGGGTTTTGGAGGAGATATTTTTCAGTGAGGATGGGGGCTTGTCCCCGAGGGAGGAAGGTAATGGGGGCCGCCTTTGCGGGAGAGGCAGGGAAAGTTCCTTTCCCTGCCTCTCCCGCGGCGCCCGCGGAGCGGGCGCCGGGGCCCGTAGGGCCCAAAGGCGGCCCCAGACAGCTCCCGCGAGCACCGGAGCGCAGCTGGCGAAAACCTGTAGGGGCTAGGGATGGGAAAGTGGCGGCAGTTATTAGGTAATGTCTTTGAGGAACGGGTGGCCTATGAGCTGCCCGTATCGTCCCAGGAGAGCCTGCAGCGGGGCCATCAGGGTCAAAGGATTTCCCACTCCAATCCGGAGGAATTTCTGGACTACTGGTTGCACCGGGCCATCGACATGCGGGCCTCCGATGTCCACTTCGAGTGCTTCAAGAAGCTGCTCGTCGTGCGCTACCGCATCGATGGGGTTTTGAAAAAGATCACCGATGTGCCCAATACCCTGCACAGCGGCTTGGTGACGCGCATCAAGCTACTCGCCCACCTGCGCCTGGACGAGCGGCGGGTGCCCCAGGATGGCCGCTTCGCCTTCGAGCACGCGGGTCAATTCTTCGACTTCCGGGTCTCGGTGATTCCCAGTTACTGGGGCGAGAGCGTGGTGCTGCGCATCCTGGAGCACGACGACAAGACCACGGATCTGCAGTCCCTGGGCGCCTCGGAGGAGCAGGCCATCGAGATCGACATGATGATGAATGCCTCCAACGGGATGATCCTGGTCGCGGGCCCCACCGGTTCCGGCAAATCGACGACGCTGTACGCCGTGATCAAGAAGAT
>JAIRLG010000099.1 GCA_031259625.1 Puniceicoccales bacterium | reverse complement strand
GCCCGCGAAGCAGGAGGCTCTTAGGGGTCGAGCTGCAGCCCGAAGCGCTCGACGAGCTTCCGGTGGGTGGAGGCCGGGAGCTTGGCCAGGAGCTCCGGATCCGGGGGAGAGGTTTCCGTTGCCGGATTTGCTTTTCCCGACGGAGGGAGGTTTTTGCCTGTTTCTTGAAAGGCTCGTTCTTCCGCTTCTGGAGAGGGCTGTTCCGGCGATGGGGAGCCCCCGGCGGGATTGGCGGAATGGGATTCCGGGGATGGGGCCTCTTCTGTCGGAGGGGGTCCTTCTTCTACCGAGGGGAAGGTCTTTTCCATCGGAGGAGGGACTTCTTCCGCTGGAGGAGTGAAGGTCTCTTCCGCCGGAAGGGACGACGGGGGAACATTTTCGCCTGGATCGGCTCCGGGCAATGCCCGCAGGCGGCGGAGCAGCTCGTCTAAATTCCTCATCTGGCAGGCCGCGATGGCCCGGAACAGGGCCATTTCGAAATTCACCTTTTCCGAAAGTCCGGAGCGCAGCTCTTCGTGGGAAGAGGAGAGGCGTTCCCACACCTTGGCCAGGAGCGGGGCGGAGGGTTTTTCCGGGGAGCTTTGGGCCGAAGGGCTCTCCAGGAGCTGGGACTGAACCCGATCGCGCAGATCCAGGAGCAGCCGGGGAAAGTCGCAGCCCCGGGCCTCCAGCAGGTCCGTCCAGTGCAGGATTTTTCGGTAATCCTCGGCGTAGATGGCCTGGAGGATTTCCTCCAATTCCTCCGGTGTGGCCAGGCCATAAATTTTCAGCACCGCCTGCCGGGAAATCGTCCCGTCACCGAAGTTCATCAGCTGCTCCAGATAGGTCTGGGCATCCCGCAGACTGCCGGCGGCGAGGCGTGCCAGGACCTCCAGCGCCGATACTTCGACCCTTACGTTCTCCTGCTCGGCGATCTGCTGCAATTTCTGGGCGATGAGGGCCGGCGGGAGCAGGCGGAACTCGAAGCGCTGGCAACGCGAGGCGATGGTCACCGGAATTTTCGCTGCCTCCGTCGTCGCGAAGAGGAACTTCACATGGGCCGGGGGCTCCTCCAGGGTCTTGAGCAGCGCGTTGAAGGCCGAGAGCGAGAGCATGTGGATCTCGTCCAGGATGTAGATCTTGTAACGGCACTCGCTGGGCGCGTAGCGGCACTCCTCCCGCAGGGCGCGGATCTGCTCGACGGAATTGTTCGAGGCCCCGTCGATTTCGATGACGTCGAGGCAGTTGCCCTCCAGAATGCTTCGCGTTAAGGGAAGATCGGGGTCGGCCTGGAGCGAGGGCTCCGGCTGGGCATTGAGGGCCGCCGCCAGGAGGCGGGCCGTGGAGGTCTTGCCCGTGCCGCGCGGCCCGATGAAGAGGAAGGCATGGGCGATGCGCCGGCGCTCGATGGCCTGCGCCAGGGTTTTCACGATGGGCTCCTGGCCGACCAATTCGGAAAAGCGCCTGGGCCTCCAGCGCCGCGCGATGACCTGATATTCGGATTCGGGCATGACGGCCCCATGGAAATCCGCGGTGGCTCCGCTTCAAGATTTTTCCGAATCCTCGACGGCGTCGGCCATGGCCAGCCAGCGTTCCTCGAGTTTTTTCAAAAACTCCTCCTGCCCCTCCCACTCGGCCTGGGCCTTCGCTTCCCAGTTTTTTGCCAGTTGTGCCGAGAGCTCCGCCTGCCTGGCCCGCAGCGATTCCATCCGCCGCTCCAGCTCCGCCAGCTCCTCGGCCCTGGGCTGACGGGATGGGGTCGTCGGCTTCGGGGAAGCGGGTGAGGGCTTTTTCTGGAACAGGCTCTGGCGATAGTCCTCCAGATCCCCGTCGTAGCGCCGGCACTGACCGTGCTCGATGAGCCAGAGCTGGTCGCAGACCGCCTCCAGGGTGAAGAAATCGTGGGCGACGAGGACGACCGCGCCGCCGTAGTCCTGCAGGGCCCGTATGAGCGCCTCCTTGGAATCGATGTCCAGGTGATTGGTCGGCTCATCTAAGATGAGCAAATGAGGGGCGTCCCGGGTGATGAGGGCCAGGAGCAGTCGTGTTTTTTCGCCACCGGAGAGCAATTCGACGCGGGTTTCCGCCCGGTCTTGGGTGAGGCCAAAGCGGGCCAGCTGGGACCGAATCTGTGTCTCCGGCCGGCCGGCCAACGCGGCGCCCATGGCCTCGACGGGCGTCTGCTGCAGCGGTAGAATTTCCGCCAGCTGCTGGGAGAAATAGGCCACTTTCAGGCCTTTGGCCGACTCCAGCTGGCCCTCCCGCAGCGCCAGCTTACCGGCGAGCAGTCGGGCCAAGGTGGACTTGCCCTGGCCGTTCGCGCCCAGCACGCCGATGCGGTCGCCCTGGTCGATGCGCAGCTCGAGATCTTTCAGGACGAGTTCCGAACCGTAGCCGACGCTGCCGCCCCGAAGTTTGAGCAGGACGCGGTCGACGTCGGTGGGCGAGGGGAAGGAAAATACCGTCGCCGCATCGGGAACCAAAGGAGGAATCGCCTCCATTCGGGCGAGCATTTTCAGCCGACTCTGGGCCTGCTTGGCCTTGGAAGCCTTGTAGCGGAAGCGGTCGACGAAGGACTGGAGGTGCTCGCGGCGCTTCTCCTGCTTTTCCCGCATCCGGCCCTGGGCGGCCTCCTGCGTCCGGCGAGTGAGCTCGAAGGTGTCGTAATTCCCGGTGAAGAACCTCATCTCCCCACGGTGGATGTGGAGGATGTGCGTGCAGAGGCGGTTGAGAAAGTGGCGGTCGTGGCTGATGAGCAGGAGCGTCTGGCTCGCCTTGGCGAGGTGCTGCTCCAACCATAGGGTGGTCTCGAGGTCCAGGTGATTGGTCGGCTCGTCCAGCAGGAGGAGCTCCGAGGGGGCGAAGAGGGTGGCCGCCAGGGCGACCCGCATCTGCCAACCGCCGGAGAACTCGGCTAAAGGTTTGGTGATTTCCTCCTGCGAAAAGCCGAGGCCGTGCAGGATTTCGGAGGCCCGGCCCTCGGCCCGATAGCCGTCGATCATCCGGAGGCGGTCGCAGATCTCGGCGATTTTATCCGCATCCTCCTCCTCGTCCAGCGCCGTGGAGAGCGCCTTCCACTCACCATCGGCCGAGAGGACGAAGTCGAGCAGCGCTTGGCTCTGGTCGCCGATCTCCTGCTCCACGCTCTGGATGCGCAACTGCTTGGGCCGTTCGATCCGGCCGGCGTCCAGCGGCAGCTCCCCCTTCAGCAGGCGGAAAAAGGTCGTCTTGCCGCAGCCGTTGTGGCCCACGACCCCAACCCTGGCCCCCTGGGGAATCGTGAACGTGGCGTTTTCCCAGAGCATCCGCTTCCCGATGGAATAGGCGATTTCCCGACAGCTGATCATGGCGTTCCGTCCCTCGAC
>JAIRLG010000017.1 GCA_031259625.1 Puniceicoccales bacterium | reverse complement strand
AAGACAACTAAAGATAAAGCAAAAGCCCAAAAAATCGCGATGGGGATCGATATCAGCATAATGATAATTGAGATAGTTCTCATGGCTGGTGCAGGTGCGGCTGGAGGAGGTGCGGCTGGTGCTAGTACGGCAGCCTCGAGCGGAGCCAGCACCGCCGCACAAACAGGGGCAAAATCAGCAGAAAAAGCGGTAAAAGTTGCCCAAAAGGTCCAAGATGTAGCCAAGTATGCCCAAGCGGCCTATACACTTGTAGAAGCCACCATCAAGCTCGGCTATGCCATCTCCCAGAGCGAGTTGATCAAGGCGAAAGCCAGTGCCGAAGCGGAGCGCACCCGGATGGAGGCCCTCAGCGAATGGGTACAGGACATTATCGATCAGTACATGCAAGATATAGCTGAGGCCCTCGGTACAGCCAAAAATGCCTACGAGCGTGCCTCCAAAGTGATTCAGGAACAGGCCGAAGTCGCGAGGCTTATCGCCGCCAATCTTCGTTAGCAAATTTAACCGATAAACAGGTATTGACTCGCGGAAGGGTTTTGACAGAATTTAGAGAGCAATCAACGAAAGGATGGAAAATGGCACTTACAGGAGTAGGGAACTATAATACTTACGTCCCCGATAGCATTCCGGGGGCCAGCCCATCGAGGGCCCAGACATTACGCTCTCCAAACAGCACCGGACTCGATGCCGCCAGTTTCGTGGGCGTATCCCAGACCCTGATGGTGGATGGAAAATTGGACGTAGAGGCCGTCAACTTCCTCATCCAGGATACCAACACTACTCTTAATACCAGCCTGCAGAAATCAGATTTGAATCCCGAGCAAAGAGCCGCCCTGCTCAAGGAACTCAATTCCCAATACGGCAATGCGGGAGAAGCGATGACGATGGGTAGTTTGGAAGATGTGTTGACCGCCCTGATGATCTTTCAGATACAGTCCGCCCAAGATCGCAAGAAGATAGAACGGCAGGCGAACGCCGAACTGCGCTCACAGAGCTATCAATCTGGGCTGGAATCAGCGGATAAAATTGTCGAAAAGGGCAGGCTCGAGGCCAATTCGATGATCGCCCAGGCCGCTATCCAGTTCGGCACAACCGTGCTGGCCACAGGAGTTTCACTCCTGTCCTCTGCGAAGGCGGATGCCAAAAAAGGCAAAAAAATGGACGAGATCGACAATCTGGAGAAGCTGAGTCAGCCAGATGTCAGCGCGATCGACGCAGGCAAAGAAGCCGGCAGTATAAAGAAATTTTCTCCGGAGGAGATTACCCAGATGAGAAGAGGAGCCGAAAATCAATTCCAAAAGGATATACAGGCGGGGGATGCCTGGTCAAAACTCATCATGGCCACGGGCAATTTTGCCGCCACCGTCGTAGGCGCCGAGGGCAAGAAAGCGGTGGCCGAAATGGAAGGCGATCTGCAGCGAGGTCAGGCCGTCGGCGAACTTAGGCACTCCCTCCAGCAATCCATTCAGGGGGGCATACAGGATGCCGCCAAGGCCCAGGAAACCGCCATGAGACTTTTGGAACAGATGCTCAACAATCTCCATCAGGGCGCTATGGCCATTCGCATAGCCTGAGCACCGCAAGCATTGTTGCTTCAGCCTTTGGCTCCCAAAGCTACCAGGGGGCCAAGTTTTTATTAAAACCACCCAAAGGCTGAGTTTTCAGGCTCCGGTCATTTCTTATTTTCCGATGCAGAACTGGGAGAACAGACGATCCAACAGAGCCTCCTGCTCATAGGGCCCGGTCATCTCGCCGAGGATCTCCAGCGCGAGGCGCAGGTCGCTCGCAAGACATTCGGCCGCTAGTCCGGATGGGCGAAGGGAATCCCGAGTCCTCATCAGCACCTCTTCCACCCGCCGCAAAATGCCGGCGTGGCGCTCGTTGATCCCGTAGGACGGTACCGAACCGAGAGTCAGGGACTGAATTTTTTCCGCCACCTTCCGGCACAGGGCCCCGATGCCCTCGCCCGTTCTGGCCGACACGGATAGGGCTTCCAAAGCGGGTTTTTCTTCCTGTGCTGAGGGTTTTTCTCTCCCCAGATCGCACTTGTTCTCGACGCGGATCAGTCGTTCAAGGGCAATGTGGTCCCTCAAATCTCGAGCCGAAATACACTCCGGCTCCCGGGGATCGACGACCCAGAGCGCCAGGTCGGCCTTCTCCAGCAATGCCAGGCTCCTCTCGATTCCCCGGCGTTCCAGATCGCTTTCCGGATCGCGCAGGCCGGCGGTGTCGATCAGCTCCAGGATCTGGCCGGCGCAGATCCAATTCGCGCCGATAAAATCCCGGGTCGTGCCGGCGCCGGCGTCCACCAGGGCGCGCTCCTGCCGGAGGAGGCGATTGAAGAGACTGCTCTTGCCGGCATTCGGCTCCCCGACGAGGACGATCCTCAGTCCCCGCTTCAGCCGCTCCGCAGCGCCCTGCATCGCCCGCAGCCCGCGCATCTCCTCCAGCAGGGACTCGATCGTCGCCCCGATGGGCGGCCCCGCAGCGGCCTCCTCTTCCGCCTCCGAAGGAAAATCGATCCCCAGCTCGATCGAAGCCAGCAGGCCCAGCAGGCGCTCCCGCCACTCGGAAATCTTCCGGCTCAGATGGCCGGACAATTGCTCCGACGCCAACGCCAGGGCCTCGTCATGGGGCGCATGGATGAGGTCGAGCACGGCCTCCGCTTGGCACAGGTCGATCTTGTGGTTCAGAAAGGCGCGCCGGGTGAACTCGCCGGGCTCGGCCAGGCGGCAGCCGCGGCCCTCCAGATCCTCCAGCACTTTACGGATGATCAGCGGATTGCCATGGGCGTCGATCTCCAGGCTGTCCTCACCCGTGTAGGAACGACGACCTTCGAAGAAAAACCAGCAGACCTCGTCGAGTATCTTCCCGCTCTTGTCCCAAAAGGGGGCGAAGTAGACATGGCGCGCCTGCCACTCCCGGCGGCGAAAAATCGTCCGGATCAGCTCCCGCGTCCGGGGCCCGCTGACGCGCAGCTTGGCCATGGCCGCAACCCCGTAGGGCGTCGCCAGGGCCAT
Organism: Puniceicoccales bacterium; assembly: GCA_031259625.1. The sequence continues at coordinate 1,617 of JAIRLG010000017.1, read as the reverse complement.
GATGGTATCCCTGTTGGAACCGGACACGCGAAAGGCAGCAGCCCTATTTCCGCCGGTGGCTTCGGGGGCCAAAGCTGCGGATCGGCGCATTTCTGGCCACCGTCACGTTCTTCAGGCGAAAGACGATGCGGGCCTTGCTCAGGTCGTAGGGACTCATCTCGACGCGCACCTTGTCCCCCTGGGCCAGGCGGATGAAATGCTTTCTCAATTTTCCGGAGATGTGGGCCAGAACCACATGGCCATTCTCGAGCGTCACCCGGAACATCGTCCCCGGTAGCACCTGCGTCACCTCCCCCACCGCCTCTATGAAATCCTCCGACATCAAATGCCTCTTCTCTCCAGCTTTATAAATCTTCTTCCCAATCCCAGAACCCCAGTTTTAAAATCTTCCTCCCGGTCTCAAAAAAAATCTTCTCCTCGGTTTCAGAATCTCCGCCCCAGTTTTAAAATCTTCTCTCCAGTCTCAGGATCTTCGCTCCAATTTTAAAATCTTCACCCCAGTCTCAGAAAAAATCTCCTTCCCGGTTTTAGAACTTCCTAGTTCCAGAAAGATGCTCGCCTCCTTCTCCCTTGTCAAGTGCCTTCGGCCGCACCGCTCTCCGCCAATCTGCGGGAGATAGGGATCCAGCCCTTTCAGATAGGGGTTGGCTCTCTCCTCCGCGCCCGGGAACTTCCTCCGCGCCGCCTTTGCGGGCGGGGAAAAGAAACTTGTTTCTTTTCCCCTTGCCCGCGGCCCGCGGCCGCGCAGGGGCCGCAGGCCCCGCGCAGGCCGCGGGCCGGAGCCCGACGGGCACCAACGGCGGCGCGAAACCCCCAAACCCTCCCAGCTCCACACCCTGAGCCCCACTACTCTTCGGCCTCCAGGGTACGGTTCATCGCCGCGATCCAGGCCTGATTGCCGAGATAGGCCTGGGCCAGCTGTGCCCCACTCGAGTCGAAATCGATCCCCGATGTCCCCGTTCCCGAGGAAAATGCCTCCAGCACCGCCGTGAATTGGGATTTTTGTGCCCCATCCAAGTCGTCATAGGCGCTCCCGATGGCCGCATCTAGGCCGTTCAGGATACCCAATGCATCGGCCGCATCTTCCGACGGAGTGCGACCGAGCACGTCCGTATTATCGGTGTACATGGCGTACTCATCGCCTAAAAATCCGGACCAGAAGAGCGTCCGCGTATCCGATGAAGTGTCTAAACTAATCCCCAAACCCGTCAGGGCAGTAGCCAAGGACTGGAAGGCCCGCGAGAGATGGGAATCGATAACTCCATTTTCCGCACTAGATTGCAGATTCGCATAGACCTCCGAGATATTTCCAATCACCTCCTCAACGCCACAGGCTTCTGCCCTCTTCTCCAGCGAGGAGGCGTTGGCAAAATCCATTTCGATTTCCCAAGAGCCATACTCCGGAGTATCTCCTTCCCCCTCATCCTCCTCAAGAGAGGATGCACCTACAGAAGACTCTGGAGAGGACTCTGGAGGGGACTCAACTCTTCCCATAGAAGCCAGGAGAACCTCACTTTCGCCGCTTCCCCCCTGAGACCCCGGTTCTGAACCCTGGGCCCCGCCGCCGGAGGGAGCAGGCGCGGAGTACAGGATTCCCCGCCAGTCCAGGACGCGGGT
>JAIRLG010000006.1 GCA_031259625.1 Puniceicoccales bacterium | reverse complement strand
GGTGCTGGCATTCGCTTCGGTGGCTTCCGGATTTGCGGCCTATGTCTTGGATCATTACTGAGAGTTTATCCTTGACAGCTCCCGAACTTCTCCATCCAATGACAAATCATCCTTCGCTCTTATGTCCAAGGTTTGCACCATCACGGGAAAACGACCGGTTAAGGGGAATCGTATTCTGCGCCGCGGACAGACGAAGAAGAGCGGGGGTATCGGGACGCACATCATCAAGCGCTCGCCGCGGAAGTTTCGCCCGAACCTGCAGCATATTCGCATCGTGTTGCCTTCTGGACAGATCAAGCGCCTCTGGGTCTCCGTCAAGGCGATCAAAGCGGGGAAAATCGTAAAAGCGGCCTAGTTGTCCTTATCCCTCTCGGAAATCTTCCGGGCCCAGGTCCGAAGGTGGAGCACAAGCTGCGAAGGGGTCTGCCGGAGGCGTTGAAGGCGAAGATAGAGGGGAAGACCGAGAATTTGCTTCTGGCGCCACTTCTTCCAGCGCCGCAGGAGGCGGAGCTTCCCTAGATTAAGAGCACTCCTAAATGCCTTGCCCCAGGGCTCGCACTTCCGAAAGATGCGGGCGATGCTCCTTCTCGAATCGGGTCTTTCTTGCCCCACGGGGCGTAAGAGCTGAACCCAGCGAAAGGTATCCGGAATTTTCTCATCCCCTGCCGCCGTGGGTGGCTCGGCATCCCATTCGCACCAGAAGCTCGACAGGACATCCTGCAGAGAGGCCCACTCCGCCGAAGAACTGAGGGCTTCTACCTTCGGATCGGCGATGCAGAGCCTGTGGCCCGAGCGGAATTGCAGGACCTGAAAAAAGGCAACGCCGGGCCCAGCAACAGTGCAGATATCCCCTTCTGCATTTCCTATATCTTTCTCTATATTTCCTTCCGCCGTTAGAGGGATTTCGGCATGGCGGAGGAGCTCGGGAAAATCACTGATATACAGCGCATCGCAGTGCCGCCCCAGGGTCTGCACACGCCTCCCCCACCAGGCATAGTGATCCTCCGCCATGCGTTGCCAGCGATAGGCGGGATGGACGGGAAAAGATTTCAGTCTCCATTCTCCTGAACCTTGGGGGATCACCCGGATATTCGGATGCCCCTGAGCATCGAGGGAAAAGAATTTCGGCTCCAGCCACAGGTCGGCCATGGACTCATCGAGCCAGAGCGGGAGGGAAGGGATGAGAGAAATGCCGAGATTTTTGGCCAGGGTGCGCAGCGAATTCCATTGCCGGTAGAAGAAGAACTGCAGCAGGCGCTCGACCTGCAGGGCCTCCGACAATTGCCGTTTGGCCGCGTCCATGGCCCTTTTACTTTTCCACTTCAATGCCTCGGGCCAATCTTGCCAAGGGCATTTCCCCAGAGCGCGATGGAGGGACTGAAACAGCCCATAGGGCTCCAGCCATTCCTTCTCGGTTTTGGCAAAGGAGAGAAACTCCGCCATCAATTCCCCGGACGCCCGATGGGAGAATTGCCGCGCCGCCCGGCGCAGGAGGTAATCCTTGACGGCGGCGTAGCTCGGCCAATCGCTCTCCGCATAGGTCTCGAAAAAATCCCTCTCTTCCGCCGTCCACAGGCCCCATTCGTATAAGTCCAACCCGTCGACATAGAGAGGATTGGGGGCCAACGCCGAAGACCAAAGGCCCTGGGAGTGAGCTGCCTTTTCTCCGGAAGGGAGAGTCTCCGGAGGATGTTCGGAAATTCTCCAAAAGGCTACGCCGAGGGCCGAGAGGCGCCGTAGGAATTTTCGGGAAGAGCGGCCGACATCACCCCAGCGCTGGGATTCGCCCAGGGCCAGAGGATTGGCCACAATCCCACCGTAGGAATTTTTAATTCCATGGGTGAAAATATCCTCCGCCTTCCGATCCCTCTTCCTCCCCGCCGCCATCTCCTGCCTCTCCTTCCAGCTTTAGCACTTATCGACCCCTCTTCAAGGATAGAGAATGAGGAGAGAAAGAAGAAAAACTTATGGGAAAATATCAGGAAAAGAAATACGGGGCTAGGGTCTTTGACAGAATTAACACAGTCGAAATAATGTTCGGCAGGAGGGGAAGATGAAGAACTTAAGAATTGTCGGCGTCCTCGGCGCGATGAGCTTCGGCGCCCTCGGAGTGCAGGCGACGCCCTTGACGGATTTGGAGGCCTTTTTCGCCGAACGTAGCTCCGGCTGGATAGCCGAATGGGTCAGTGGCAGCAAGCGCATAGCCGAGACTAGGAATTATCAGGGACAGGAGGATAATTTTTACCGTGCGGAGCGCTTCCTTAGGCAACTCATCCAGGAGCTAAACGCGCTGCTCGATCTCGCCCGGGCCCCTGGGGAGGAACGGGAAAATACAGCCGCCGGCAGGATGGTGGCGGAGACTTGGAAAGGTCTTAGGGGGCTCACGGCCCATCCAGCTTGGCTTCCCGAAGCATCCCATTCCTTGGAAGATCAGGGCTTCTACGACCCAAAATTTCAAGCTTTCCTGGCCGAACGCGCCTGCGCCTGGCGGGTGGATTTTAGAAAATACATCGAAGAGGCAAAAAAAAGCCTGAGCCGCCTCGTGAGAATGGAGGGCACAGGCCTCTGGGGCGGCCTGCGGGAGATCTATGCCCAATATCCCTTCTTGGAGGAATTGGGGGGAAATCCCCCGAGGATATCCCTTCCGAGCGGGACGTTCTTCGGGACGGAGCAGGAGTGGTGGGAAAAGCACCGGCTGGAACTGCGCCGGAATCTCAGCCACATAAAATATTTCGCCGAACGGTTTAGCCGAGAACTCAAAGCCCTCTTGAAGCTGGCCAAGACTCTACAAACCTCCTCGGAAATCCTTCCCGGCCAGGCCGACGGTACGGCCAGAGCCGAGGGGCAAATCCAGGAGGCCTGGCGCGATCTCCGGAGCGTCCTGTACGGATCTCCCGACGAGCTACCCTTCCCCGGAGCGGGCGATCTCAAGGAAGCCAAACAGTGCCGGAAGCACGAGGAATTTCGCTGGCGCCAGGATGTTCAAAGAGAGGAAAAGCTCCAGAGCCAGACACCGGAAATACGGATGCTCACCGAAGAGGACCTCAGGCAGTTTTTAGGCCGACACGGCTACGCCGATGAGGAATCCCTCCTTCAGTTGGAAACAGATATTCGGAAAATCCTGCGGAAGTACTCTGTCGAGTGAATACTCGGCCGAGCGTTTGGGGAGCCCTTCGCCGGCGATCCGCGCTGGGCTTCAAAGCCCAAGGGCTTTGGAGCCCAGCGCCTGCTGCGCGGAGCGCAGCAGCAAAACTTAAAAGTTTTGGGATCGCCGGCGAAGGAGGAACATGGGGGCTCCGGGAAAAACCCTCCACCCTCCCCAATCTGCTCAGAGAAAAGGACGATTTGATTGGCCTGGGATAGGACGATTTGACTTGCCTTTCGGCCTAGGCCGCTTTGAAATGGGGTGGTCAGGAGAGTGATCATGTCCCAGCATCCCAGCTTTCGCCAACAGGGCGGTGGTATCTTCAACAAGCGCAGCGTTCTCAAGCGCTTCGAGCGCATCGAGCTCCTGCGTCGGCGCGGGCAGTGGGATGAGGCGCGCACGCGGGTCACGGGCTTGCCCAAGACCCTGCCGGAAGCCTGAGCCAGAATTGCATTGCCGGCTTTGGATATTCGTCGAGAGGAGCTCGAATCACGGGCATTGGGCCGACGCCTGTTCGGCGTCTGCATTCTGACGCTGGGAATTTTAGGAGCGGTCGGCTTCCTGGCCGCCCACACGCGCTGGACGTTTGGGCCTTTTCCCAAGCCCGTTCCACCGGAGCCCTTCCTGACCCTTCTCCCTAAAAATGCCTACCCCGATGACCGCGCGGATCTGGAGGACACGGCGGCGCTCTACATCCAGACCCCCTGGAACCACGTACCCGATTTTCCGGAATGCGCGCTGCCGGAGGAGGCCCTGCTGTCCTTTCCCCCCGATTTCGAATCGCAGTCCCTCCGCCACCGCAGCGACGAGCCGTGAGCTGCGTTCTCGCCATTGAGTCCTCCTGCGACGACGCCGGCCTGGCCGTATTTTCGTCCGAAACGGGCCTTCTCCACGAGTCCACCCGGTCGCAGTTGGGCCTCCACCGGCGCTACGGCGGGGTGGTACCCGGGCTGGCTGTGCGGGAGCACCTGCGCTCCATCCCCCTCCTCCTGGAAGATTTACAGAAAAACGGGGATAGGGCCTATTTGCAGGCAAATGGGGACGTAACCCCCATCGACCACCTGGCGGTCACCACGGGGCCCGGCCTCGCGGCCTCCCTCGCCATGGGCCTGCAGGCGGCCCAGGCGCTCGCCGCCGCTTGGCAAAAGCCGCTCCGGGGGGTTCATCACCTGCGGGGGCATCTCTTTTCCGCCTGGATTCCCCTCTTCGAGCGAGAGCCGGCGAGCTTTTTCTCCCGCTATCCGGACTTCCTCCCGCAGCTCGCGCTCCTGGTTTCGGGGGGCCATACGTTGCTGCTGGAGCTGGAGACCCACTGGGAACTGCGGGTGCTGGCGGCGACCGTCGACGATGCGGCCGGCGAAGCCCTGGACAAGGGCGCCAAGCTCCTGGGCCTCCCCTACCCGGGCGGGCCGGAAATCGAGAAAAAGGCCCTTGAGGGCAATCCCCAGGCCTACGATTTTCCGAAAGCTTTCACCAAAGCCGAGGACAGGAAGTTCAGCTTCTCCGGCCTGAAGACCAGTTTGCGCTATCGGCTGGAAAAGATTCCGGATGAAGCCTTTCCCTCCCAGCTGGCCGACCTCTGCGCCAGTTACCAGAAAGCGGTGGTCGACACCCTGTGCCTCAAGACCAGGCAGGTGCTTTTGGAGAAAAGATTTACCAGCCTGGCCCTTTCCGGTGGTGTGGCCGCCAATGGTCTCCTGCAGGCCGAGATGGCAGCACTGGCCCGGGAATTTTCAATCCCGCTGCTGCGGCCCCATCCCCGCCACACGGGCGACAACGCGGCCATGATCGCCTTCGCTGCCCTCGTGGATCCCGCCCACACCCAGGCCAGCCCGGCGCTGGAGCCTTACTGGAAATTGTAGGAGGAGAGCAGGGAGCATTTCTTGATAAGTGAGCGTTTCTTGGAAAGCGCGAGCTTCGCGGTAATTGAGAGTTTCATGGCAGGCGAGTGCTTCTCGGCAAGCCGGGGTGCACCGCCTTTGCGCCTTTGGAAGAAAAGAAGTTTCTTTTCTTCCGAAGGCGCCGCCCGCATAGCGGGCGAAGAGCCCGAAGGGCTCTAAAGGCGGTGCACCCACCGAAAACCCGCTGCGTTGGGGGGGCCTAACGGCTCAAATGCTTACCCCATCGGCTTCTTCCGTTGACACCGGGGGGCAAAGCTTTGCCATGAAGAGCCATGGGGGACTTTAGCTTTTCCATCCCGGAACTGGAGATTTTGCTGAAGCCCAGCCGCGTCGTCGGCCAGTCCCGTTGCACCATTTCCCAGATCAGCGACCTCACCGAGGCCGAAGCCGGCCATCTGTCCTTCCTCTCCAATCCCAAGTACCGCTCCGAAGTCGGCCGATGCCGAGCCTCGCTGCTCCTACTGCCGGAGAACTACGCCGGTCAGCCGAAGGAGGAACAGGTCTTTTTCCACTGCCCCTCGCCATCGCGGAGTCTGGGAATCCTCTGCCGCCACATCGAAGGAACAAGGGTACAGCCGCCCGTTCCGGGCATTCATCCGACGGCCATCGTCGAAGAGGGCGCGGCGGTCGACCCTTCCGCCCACATCGGCCCCTACGCCGTCATCGGAAAGAATGCCCTCATCGAGGCCGAGGTCGAAATCCAGTCGCACGTCGTCGTCGGTCCCCACTGCCGGATCGGAGCCCAGAGCAAGATCTATCCCCACGTGAGCCTTCTGGAGGGCTCGCAGATCGGCCGGCGGGTCATCATCCATCCCGGAACGGTCATCGGTTCGGAGGGTTTTGGCTACGAGACGAATGCGGAAGGGGTGCATGAAAAGCTCTCCCACATCGGCCACGTGGTCGTCGAGGACGATGTGGAGATCGGCGCCAATACGGCCGTCGACCGCGCGCGCTTCGCAAGCACCCTCCTGGAGCACGGCAGCAAGATCGACAACCTCGTCCAAATTGGCCACAACGTCCGCATCGGTGCCCACTGCATCCTGGTGGCCCAGGTGGGCATTGCCGGCAGCTCCAGCCTCGAGGAACACGTCACCCTCGGCGGGCAGGTGGGCATCGCCGGCCACATCCGCATCGGTCATCACAGCCAGATCGGCGCCCAGTCGGGCGTCGCCAAGAGCATCCCCCCCAAATCCTTTCTCCGCGGCACACCGGCGATGGAGTACGCCCAGGCGAACCGCTTCTACGCCGTTCGGGAAAAGCTGCCGCAGCTCGTCAAGAGCCTCCGCCAACGGGAGGGGATGAAGCTCAAATGCGAGGAGCCCAAGTCCGGAGCGGACGGTCTTGCCCCCAATCTGGCATGAGCCTTTCTCCGTCAGAACTGCTCCTCCTCGCCTCCTGGGCCACCCTGCTGGGGATGTTTTTCTATTTCCATTACCGGGAACGGGCTTGGCAGCGGGAGCGAGAGCAGCTGCTGGGGAACTGCTCCAGAGCCTCCGGGAAGATCGAGAACACCGAGCGGCAGCTGGAGGAGCAGCGGCAACGGGAGGAATTCCTCCGGGGACAGCTGCGCGACCTGGCGGAGAAAAATGCCTCGCTGGCCCATTATCGGCAGGAGGAGGAGAAGCGCCGCGAGGGCTTCAGGCTGGAGATGGCCCAGCTGGCCCAGGAGATCCTGGAGCTCAAGAAGCAGAGCTTCGCCCAGGAAACCCAGAAAGAGGTCGGCGGCCTGGTTCGGCAGCTGAAGGAGGAGTTCGAGCACTTTCAGAGGAGTATTTTCGAGCCGGAAAAGGAATCGCGCCTCCGGCTTTCCGGTCATTTTGAAACCTTCATCCGACAGGCGGAGCGCATGCAGAGCACGACGGAAAGCCTGACCCAGGCCCTGCGGGGGAACAGCAAGCTTCAGGGGAACTGGGGCGAGACGCAGCTGGAAAGGCTGCTGGAGGAGGCGGGGCTGTCCGAGGAGAACGGGGATTTCATCCGCCAGGGCATCGGCCTACGGCTGCAGTTCGAGGATCAGCGCAGCGCGAAGCCGGACTTCCTCTTCCGGCTGCCCCGGAACCAGTGGGTGCTCATCGACGCCAAGGTCTCGCTCACGGACTACGAGCAGATGATTCGGGCCCAGAACGAGGGCGATGAGGAGGCCTACAGAACTTCCCTCGAGCAGCACCGGCTCTCCCTGCGCCGGCACATCGACGAAATCGCCAAATACCACGACCTGAAAACGGGGCTTTCGATTTGCCCCTTTCTCCTCATGTTCATCCCCATGGAATCCGCCTACGTCACGGCCATCAGTTCCCAGCAGCAGGGGGAGGGTAAGAGCTTGGCCCAATACGCCCGGGAGCGGAATGTCATCCCGGTCTACCCGTCGACCCTATTCCTGAGCCTCAAGCTCATCCAGTTGCTCTGGCAGATCGAGCGGCAGAACCGGAATGCCCAGGAAATCGCCGAACGGGGCGGCTACCTGCACCGAAAATTCGGGGAATTGCTCGAATCGCTCCGGGAAGTGGGCAAGCTCTTCGGCAAACTGCAGGCGCAGTTCTCCTACGAGATGAAAAAAATCGAGGGGGACGGAGGCCTGCTGGTCGACTGCCGTAAGCTGGAAAAATTGGGCATAAAGTACCAGAAGCCCCTGCCGGAGGAGCCCTCGCCGCTTCCGGGAGAAACGGAGAAAGAGCTCGTATGACGCTGGATATTCAGTGGTGCCGGGCCCATCCGGACCTGCTGCGGGCGGGGGTGGCCCAGAAGAAATTCGGCGGCGACATCGACGCCTTTCTCGCCCTCGACCTCGAGTGGCGCCAACAGCTCTCCCAAGTCGAGGCCCTGCGGGCGGAGCAGAACAGGGCCAGCGAAGCCCTGTCGCGCCTGGAGAAATCCTCCGAAAGCTTTCGCGCCGAGGTGGAGCGGCTGCGGGCGCTTTCCCGGCGGCTGAAGGCGCAGGAGGAGGCCCTGCATCGGCTGGAGGCGCGCTGGGAGGAGGCCTTTTCGGCCATTCCCAACCTTCCGCACCCCTCCGCACCGCCGGGCGCCACGGCCGGGGATAATCGAGAACTCCCCCAGCCCTACCGGGACCTGAGGAATTCCGAGCAGGAGTCGCCCAGGCCCTACGAGGCCCCAGCGGTCTCGCCCCAGGCCCTGCCTCACTACGAGATCCCCGGCTTCGGAAGGGCGATCGATTTCGCCCGTGGGGCCAAGGTGAGCGGAGCCGGCTTTCCCTTCTACGTCGGCGCCATGGCCCGCCTCGTCCGGGCGCTCATCGCCTTCTTCCTGGAGGAGGCGAGGAGCCGGGGCTACATCGAGCTCATGACACCTCTCTTCGTCAATGCTCCCAGCGCGAGGGCCACCGGCCAGCTGCCGGACAAGGAGGGCCAGATGTATCAGGCACCCGAGGACGGGCTTTACGCCCTACCGACGGCTGAGGTGCCGGTCACCAACTTCTTCCGCGACGAGATCTTCGAGGCGAAGGAACTGCCGATTTACCGCTGTGCCTATACCCCCTGCTTCCGCCGTGAAGCCGGCAGCTGGGGGAAGGAGGTGCGGGGGCTCAACCGCCTCCACCAATTCGACAAGGTGGAATTGGTCAAGTGGGTGGAGCCCGACCGAGGTTTGGCGGAGCTCGAATCGCTCCGGGCCGATGCGGAGGTGCTGCTGCAGAAGCTCGAGCTGCCCTACCGCGTCCTGGAGATATGCACCGGCGACATGGGCTTCCCGCACGCCAAACAGTACGATCTGGAGGTGTGGGCCGGGGGGCAGAAGCGTTGGCTGGAGGTCTCCAGCTGCAGCTATTTCACCGATTTTCAGGCCCGTCGGGCCCGTATCCGCTTCCGTGACGGCAAAACGGGCCAGACCGCCTTCGTCCATACCCTCAACGGCTCCGGCCTCGCCGTCCCGCGTGTCCTGGCCGCTCTGCTCGAAAATTTCCTCCAGGAAGACCGGAAGAGCGTGGCCATTCCCCAGGTCCTCCGGCCCTGGTTTCCGGAGGAGTACCTCCATTTCTGATGGAGTGTCCCGAGAAAGGCGGGAACTGCGGTGCCCAATGGCCGCTTTGTCATAGGGACAGGAATCGGCCGAGGTGCTGTCTTTTTTTTGCGCGACGGCCGGCCCGCGCCCGGCGTCGCCGGGCGCGGGCCGCAGGCTTCCCGCGGAGCGGGAAGCCTGCCCTTGGCTTCGCCAAGGGGCCGTCGCGCAAGACCTGAGCCAGGGGCCAAAAAATGCCAGAACCTAAAGCCATTCCCTCCGTCATCTTCGCCGGCTCCCACGCCATCGCCCTGCCGCTGCTGGACTTCCTCCATCGGGAAGAGGAGCGGGCTCAGCTGCGCCTAGGTGGGATCATCAGCCAGCCCGACCGGCCCAGCGGAAGGGGAAAAGCCCCGAAACCGACCCCGGTCTCCCAATGGGCCCTGGAGCGAAAAATTCCCCTCCATCGGCCCGAAAAACCGGATGAAGGGACGCTGCAATGGTTAAAAGAACAGTCCTGCGAGCTGCTCCTGGTCATGGCCTACGGGCAGATGATCGGAAAAGCCTTCCGCCAATACCCGCCCCTGGGCATTTTCAACTTCCACGCCTCCCTACTCCCGCGCTTCCGCGGAGCGAGCCCGATGGAGGCGGCTCTGGCCTCGGAGGCCACCGAAACGGGCGTGAGCCTGATGGAGATCACCGCGGCCATGGATGCCGGGGATTGCCTGGGCTCGCTCGCCGTCCCCATCGATTTCCACGACACCCAGACCGAGCTGACGGCCAAGCTGAGCCACGCGGCCCGATCCCTGGCGGAACAATTCCTCCCACAGCTGCTGTCGGGCACGGCCCCACGCCATCCGCAGGATGCCAGCAAAGTCAGCTACTGCCGAAAACTCGAAGCCCACGACCGATTCCTGGACTTCCATGCACCGGCAGAGGTGCTGCACCGGCGGATCCGCGCGCTGAGCCCCAAGCCGGGCTGTATTTTCGAGCTCGGCGA
>JAIRLG010000050.1 GCA_031259625.1 Puniceicoccales bacterium | reverse complement strand
TCCTCCGGCATCAGCGCCGATTCACCGACGAATTTCAGGAGCTGCACCTGGGTCTGGGCATAGGCCTGCATGAGGTCGAAGACCTCGTCCGTTTCCCGAAAGGTGTCGGCGAAGAAATGGTCCAGGAAATCCTTTCGGCGGAAGATCTCCAGATTGCGCAGGCCGCCCAGGGAAAAACTACCGATGCGCAGGCTGCGGTTCCCGTTTCCACTGTTCGGCCGTTGGGAATTCTGGTAATGGCCGACCGGTGCATTGGGGCGATAGGAAGCATGGTTGGGCAGCCGATTGCCCAGGTTCGGCCGATGGGGCATCGCGGTCGTGCTGAAGCGCCGGCCATTGCCCATCGGACGGGACATATTTTCCCCCGACGCGGCGCCGCGGGAGAAGCGCATTGGGGCCTGGGAAAAAGATTCCTGGTTTCTCGGTCGCAAAGGCGCAGGCCTCGCCTCCTCCCAATCCTCCGAGCTCGTCTCGCGGAACGGACGCGTGTCCTCGGAATCCGAAAGCATCTCCGAAACCCTGCGAGGCCGAGGGCCCCACTCCTCCCGGACTTCCTCCTTCGCCGGATTTTTATAAGCGAACATCGCCCTCTGGGCCGGACGTGGCCCTTCCACCGGCTTCGGGGCCTTCACCTCCTCCTGTAGCCGTGGGGCCGCTGCAGCTTTGCGGCCGACCCGACCGCGTGTCAGACGGGGCTTCTTCGCCACCTCAGGGGTCTCCGAAGCCGCCGCGGCCGAAGACTTTTTCCTCGTCTTCCGCTCTTTTTTGGGCGGGACGACCTCCCCTTCGACCCGCTTCTTAGGCGGGCGTCCTCGACGGGCACGGGGCTTCTCCATGATTTCCAGGCCCTCCAGGGGCAAGTGCTCTTCTTTTTCCATAAACCAAGTGACAGGCTCTGATAAAAAATGACCGGAGAGTGTTTTGAAAACTGCTTCTCTCCAAAGACACCCAAAATCCCCGCCGGCCCCACGACCTACGGAGAACCAAATTCAATGACCATTGAGAAAACTAGAAAGAGACACTTAGCAAGCCTTTGCTCAAAAAAAAATTTAAATTTCATCCGAAAGCACCGGTGCAAGTAAAAATCCTTCGGAGTCGGCAACCTTATTGCTGCTCCAAGCGACGCCGCTGCGGTTCGGGGTGCGGTTGGCTTGCCGTAGCTCAAATGGATGTCTCGTCGCAAGCTTGGGCGGACGTCTTGTTTGCGGCCCTGGGGCGGCTGTCTTGCTGTAGCTTGAGTGACTGTCTTGCTGTGGTTTGGATGGCCGTCCAGTCGTAGGCTCGGGGCGGCTGTCTTTGGCTCCCGCCGGGAGCGGCCCGCGCAGCGGGCCCCAATGGAGGGAATAAAAGGATTTTATTCCCTCCATTGCAAAGACAGCCGCTGAACAACCCTTGCCGCCGAACAACCCTCTCCAAACAGAGGAATTAACGATTGAATTCCCCCAAGAAGCACCTAGAGTGCCGCCCCACGCACATGATTTCCTTTCTTCAGGGTTTTTTGCAAAAGCACCACAAGTGGATCTTCTCCCTCCTCCTCTTCGTGATCATCGTCTCCTTCGTCTTCACCATCGGCAACTCGCCCGGCATCGGGACCGGCCGTCGGGCGAAGCGGGAGAAATTCTTCGGCTACGACCTCCATTCTGAACGCGAGCGGAATGCGCTGTTTCGGGAAACCCAGGTGAGCACGGTGCTCAACGGGACTTTTATCTTCTTCGAAGCCCAGCTGGTTCAGCTCGCCCTCCAGCGCGCCCTCGAGCTCCACCATGCCCGGGAACTCCACATCCCCGAGCCCGACGAGGAGCAGCTTCGGGAGAAAATTCGGCAGATGCCGAAATTTTTCGCCAAGGGGACTCAGGACTTCGACGCCGCCAGCTACGAGAAGACGATCCAGGAACTGCTCCAGGATCCCCAGATGACTCCGGCAATTATCCAGAAGGTGCTCAGCGACGACTGGAAAATCGAATGCGTGCGGGGGGCTCTGGGCCGACAGGGCTACGCCTTTCCCTCCCAGGCTAGAGATAGGCTGGAACGAGCTGAGGCGCAGTACAGCTTCGACGTCCTCTTGTTGGCGGAGGAGGATAAGGATGAGAGGGTCCTTCCGGAGGAAGAGCTTCGGGCCTACGTCCAGCGGCACAGCGAGCGCTATTCGGATCCCGAATCCTACCGCCTGGCCTGCATCGAATTCGACCCCGAGCGCCATCGGGCCCAAATTCCGGCGGTGACGAAGGAATCGCTCAAGAAATTCTACCTCGAGCACAAGGAGGACTTCCAATCCCTGGAAGAGGGCTCCGACGAGCTGAAACGGGCCATCGGCGAGGCCTATGAAAAAGCCCAGACCCGGTCGATGGCCAGCCAAAAGGCCAGTGACTTCGCCTACCAGCTCTACGAAAAAGAGCTCCGACCCGACGCCGAGGCCTTCGACGCCCTGCTCACGGCCTTCGAGCTGCGGCTGGAAGAGCTCCCCCTCTTCGTGCCGGGTCGGCCGCGGGAGGACAAACGTTTCTCTCCGGACGAGCTGTCGGCCCTCGTGGCCACCCTCGACGAGGAACGGCCCTTTTCCGACCCCATCGAGACGAAGGATGAGGCCATCGTCCTCCTCGTGCTGCAGGAGACCCTTCCGCCGCGGCCCTCGGAATTCGAGAATGTTCGGGAAAGAGCCCTAGAGGAGCTCCGGCAGGAGCGCCGCCGCGAGGCATTCCAAGCCCGTTGTAAGGAGATCTCCGCCAAACTGGCCCAGCTAAAGTCTGAAGCGGGAGCCGACGAGGCCTCCGAAGCTCGGGTTCGGGCGCTGAGGCTGGAGTCGAAGAGCTTTGCCCAACTCAAACCCAAGGAACTGCAGGCCCAAGTCTCGCCGCCCGTGCGCCAGGCTCTGGAGACCCTGCCGGAAGGCCAGGTTTCGCCGGAGCTCCTCCAGGACAAGCGCTGCGAATGGGTCTGGCTGCACAGCAAAGGGATCGATGCGGCCGCCATCGGCGAGGAGCAGGTTCAGAAGATCCTGGCCTCCCTGGAGCAGCGGATGGCGCAGCATCTGGAGCATGCGGATTTCACGGATGCCCTCGAGCGGTTCACGAAACAGCCGGCGTCGAAGAAGTAGTCGGCGCAGAAGAAGTAGTCGCAACGGAA
>JAIRLG010000070.1 GCA_031259625.1 Puniceicoccales bacterium | reverse complement strand
GGGTCATCAACCCGCCCAGGCCGGAGAAAGATGGGGCACCGGAGCAGGAGGCGGCCGCTCCGGCCCAAGAAAGCCCGCAGTCCTGAAAGCCAATGCCGCTGCGCTCCGTTCCGCTCCTTTGGAAGTTAAAGAGGCCCGAGAGGTCCGGGGCGGCTGTCTTTGGATTCCGGAGGAATCGCCCACGGAGTGGGCCCCCGCCGGGTCGAGGCGACCCCCTCGACCCGGCGGCAAAGACAGCCGCACGAATCCCCCGGCAGAAGCTCCCTTTCCCGCCGTGCCCGGGAGGAAGAGAGACCCTGATGCTGTTTCCCCCCTTCCACAGCCAAGTAAAAGCTTCAGGCGAGGTTTCATCTTTCGTCGTCACATCCGGGAGGCAGGAAGGGAACTGCCGATACTGTTTTCCTAACACAGATAAAACTTCGAGGGAACCAATTGCTGTCCATGGGAGCATCGCCGCGCTTTTACTTCCTCTACGGCAATGACGCCTACGCGATCCGGCGGCGGGCGGAGGAGCTGAGCCGGGAGCTGACCCGGGCGGGCCAGTCGCTCGAGATTTTCCAGGCCCGGGGGCCGACGGTGGCGGAGGCGGAACGCTGTTTAAAGGAACTGCAGGAGGCCCTGCGCAGCGGCGACCTATTTGCCCCCCAATGCGTCTTCTGGCTGAAGCAGATCGACTTCCTGGCCGATTCGCCGACCGGGCACTCCGAGGCCGTGCACCGGGCCCTGGAGGCATTTATCGCCACCTGGAAAGCCCTGGGCGAGCCGCCCTGCCTCTGCTCCGCCTGCCCGGTCGACCGGCGGACGAGGATCTTCAAGCAGCTCTGCGCGCTCGGCCAGGCCGAGTTTTTCCCCGAAGCCAAGACCCCGGCCGAAGCCCTGCCCCGCCTGCGCCAGATGCTCCAGTCGGAAGGCATCGTGCCGGAGGACGGAGCGGCCGAGCTGCTGGTCGAGCGGGTGGGCCTTTCCCACCAAGCGCTGGCCCAGGAAGTCGAAAAACTGGCCCTTTACGCCGGTCCCGGAGAGCGCATCACCCCCGCGCTGGTGCGGGAACTGGTGCCGGAGCTGCAGCCGGACGAGTTCTTCGAAGCGGTGGAGCTCTTCTACGCCGCCGACCTGGCCTCGGCCCTGCGGGGGTTGGAGCGCTACTTCGTCCACACCCGCGAGGCCCGGCCCCTACTCGCCGCCCTGCAGCAGCGCAACCGCCTGATGCTGGTCCTGCGCTACGGCGTCGACACGGGCGCCCTGATGTTGCACTCCCAGCGCCTTTCCCAGACGGAATGGGAGGCGATGGCCGCCCAGCACCAATCCCTCTTCCCGCCGAAGGAAAAAAACGGCTTCCAGGTCTTCCAGGCCAATTTCTGGTACCTCTCCCGCTTGGCCAAGGATTTGGCCCCCTTCTCCCTGGCCACACTTCTGGCCTTCCAGCAGGCATTCGTCGGAACCTTTTCCCAACTGATCCGCTGCCATGAGCCCGCGGAGGAGCTGATGCGGCAGCTGTTCCGCCGCTGCCGGGCCCTAGCCTCCTAGGGTGTATCGTCCAATAAAAGGCTAACAAAGGGAAAAGGAGAAAAGGAATGGAAAAAAAGGACACCTAGGAGACTGGACCTATCGGATGAATTGCGGAGCAAGATGGAAAGGCTGCTGTCTGATTTGACGATATACCCTAGACCATGTGGCGACTGCTGAGACGCCTGCGCTACAGCCTGCAGCGGAAGCGAAGGCGCTGGGGCCGTCACCTCGACCGCCTGGAGCTCTTCCTCGCCGACGTGCTCTACGGCCGGCGGCACGACCGCAAGGCCCGCCTCCTGGCCCTCTCCCTCCACCCCCTATCCCTGCTCTTCGGCCAGATCGTGCGCTGCCGGCTCTGGCTCTACCGGCGGCACTACTTCTCCTCGGCCACCCTGGGCTGCCCGGTCATCGTCGTCGGCAATCTCACGGTGGGCGGCACCGGCAAGACCCCGGTCACGGAGTACCTCGCCCGATTCCTCCAGGCCCACGGCCGACGGGTGGCCATCCTGAGCCGCGGCTACAAGAGCCGGCAGGAATCCCCCTTCGCCCGCGCCTGGCACTGGCTGAGCCACCAGGCCCCCCGGGCGCCCAAAATCGTCAGCGACGGACGGCGGCTCCTCCTCTCGGCTGCCGAGGCCGGAGACGAGCCCCGCATGCTGGCCCAGAACCTCCCGGGTGTCTGCGTTCTGGTGGACCGGAACCGGGTCAAGGCAGGCCAGTACGCCATCCGCCACCTGGGCGCCGACGTGCTCCTGCTGGACGACGGTCTACAATATCTGCCGCTGAAGGGACATCTCTACTGCACGCTTTGGGACAAGACCCAGGCCCCAGAGCAGCAGCACCTCCTGCCGCGGGGCATTCTGCGGGAGCCCCTGGAGCAGCTCCGGCGGGCCTCCTGCCTCCTCCTGAGCAAGTCCGACGGCCGCTGCGACGAGGCCCTGAACCGACGGCTGAGGGCGTACAATGCCCAGGCGCCGATGCTCGAGTGCTGCCACCGGCCGAAATTCTTCATCCGCCACGCGGACGGCCATCGGGAACTGCTCCAGTGGGTCGAGGGCAAGCGCATCGCCATCCTGAGCGGCATCGCCCGTCCGGAGAGCTTCGAGCAGTTCCTAAAGGAGCTGGGCGCCCGGATCCTCCATCACCAGCGCTTCTCCGACCACCACCTCTTCAGCGAGGACGACCTGGAGCGCTTCGACCGCTGCGTCCAGCTGCAGGCCATCGACGCCATCCTCACCACCGAAAAGGACTCGGTGCGCATCCGCC
>JAIRLG010000102.1 GCA_031259625.1 Puniceicoccales bacterium | reverse complement strand
CGCCACCACCACGTGGGCCTGCTCGTCGATGAAAAACCCACTTCCTTCCAAAATCTGGGCGCTGTCGGACTTGAGGTCGGTGCATCCGGTCACCTGCACGACGGCGGAGCGCCTGTGCTCAAAAATGGATACAGCCGGCTCTTCCGGTCGCACGGCGGAAATCGTCGGCGGAGCTCCCTCCAACGCGCCGGACGGAGGAGCTGCGGGCGCTTCCTTCCCTTCAAAGATGGATACGGCCGGCTCTTCCGGTCGCACGGCGGAAATCGTCGGCGAGGGTTCCTCCAACGCGTCGGCCGAAGGAGCTGCGGGCGCTGCCTTCCCTTCAAAGATGGATACAGCCGGTTTTTCCATGGATACGACCGGCTCTTCCGGTCGTCCGACGGAAATCGTCGGCGGAGCTCTTTCCGATGTGTCAGCTGGGGAAGCTGGAGGTAATATCTTCTCTTCCGCAGAGATGCAGCAAATCCCAAGGGCGAGCATCAGAGCCCAGAGCCTTCTGATGAAATAGCGCAGGGAAAAACTATGGGGCGTAAGGGAAACCACACCCTAGAAACAGGTGGCCGAGGAGACGAGCCCGGAGCCGAGACCCGGCGAGTAGCCGGAAAGGCGGTCGCACACGTAGCGCGAAGCCCCCGGGTTCGGACTCAGGACGTCCGCGCTGAGCGGCCTGACCGAGCGCGGGGGAGACAGGGTGTCCCGAACGTACTCCCGAGATAAAATGGTGGCCGGCCTATCCCAGGTGGAGGGGCCGAAGGGGCCCTGAGCCAGTGGGGAACGGGGGGAAAAATTCAGGACGACAAGGGCCAGTCCCGCCGCCGTGAGCGAGAGGAAGGCAAGTCCCTGCTTCAGGTGATGGAACTTCTCCCGCAGCGCCCGCACCGGAGAGGGCCGAGCCCAGAGCTCCTGCATGCATTTGCGCTCCAGGCTCGTCTCGAAGCGATCCCAAAAATTCGGCGATGGCTTTTCGGCGGCCTTCAGTTTTAACAATTGCGACAGGCGCTCGTCGGTCATGGGCCTTGGGCGTCGCTGGAACGGATTTTCTCTCATTTTCTAGGCGTATTCCTTTAAAAATTCCTTCAATTGTTCCTTGGCGTAGTGCAGGCGGGAGCGCACGGTTCCCTCGGAACATTTCAGCACCGCCGCGATTTCCGCGTGGCTCAGGTTCTCGATCTCGTGGAGGACGACGACCATCCGGTGCTTGTGGGAGAGGCACTGCAGCGCCTCATTGAGCTTTTCCTGAAGCTCGCCCAGATAGGCACTTTTATCCGCCGCCTCCGTCGCCGAGACATCGCACCAGAGGCTTTCCCCGAGGCCCTGTTCGTCGATGGCCTGAACGCTGAAGAACTGCCGACGCTTGTGCCGGCGAATGTGCTCCAGAGTTCTGTTGACCCCGATGCGGTAGAGCCAGCTGAAAAAGCTGGATTTTCCCCTGAAGGAGCCGATGCAGCGGAAGGCCTGGATGAAGATGTCCTGCGTCAGGTCAGCGGCGTCGGCCGCGTTGGAGATCATGTGGTAGACCAGGCCGTAGAGGCGCTCGCGGTAGCGCCGGACCAGGAAGTCGAAGGCGCAGCGATCCCCTTCCCGTACCCGGACGACCAGAGCCCACTCCTCGTCCCGAAGCGCTTCTCGCTCCCCCAACCCTTCCTGGGGAATGCCGATGGACTTCGATGCGAAGAACACGGAGAAGACCCTAGCGGCCTTTCGGCGAAATTCAAGTTTAAAACGGAGCTCGTCCGCTGCTGGATTGACAGGGGCTTGCCGGACATTTAGAATTAGTCCCCTTTTATGAAGATCGCCGTTGTCGGAGCCGGAGCCTGGGGAACTGCGGTGGGAATTCTGTGCGCCAGGGCGAAGCACCGGGTCACTTTCATCACGCAGTTCGCGGAGCAGGCCGTCATGCTGAAGAAGCTGGGGGAGAATGCGGAATTCTTGCCCGGGGTTCCGGTTCCGCCGGAAATCGAGGCCACGGCCGATTACGGCGCGCTGTCGGGGCAGGAGTGTATTTTTCTGGCCTGTCCGTCCAAGGCACTGCCGGAGGTCTGTCAGCAGCTCAGCGGTTGCTCTTTGAAGGCGGAGAGCTGCTTCGTCTCCCTGTGCAAGGGCCTGCAGGCGGAGCGTCTGGCACTGCCGTCCGATGTCTTTCACTCCTTCAGTTTCCCGAATCCCTTCGCCGTCCTATCCGGCCCGACCCATGCCCGGGACGTGGCCCTCGGTCATCCGACGGCGGTGGTGGTGGCGGCGGAATCGGAGGAGGTGGCCCGCCATCTCCAGCGGGAGCTGCGTTGGTCGACGGTGCGCCTCTACCGCTCGCAGGATGTGCGGGGGGTGGAACTGGCCGGCTGTCTGAAAAATGTCTACGCCATCGGCGCCGGGATGAACGACGGTCTGGGCTATGGCGAGAATGGGAAATGCGCCTATCTCAGCTGTGTTCTGCGGGAGATGACGGCGGTGGGCCAGGCTCTGGGCGGAAAAAAGAGGACATTTGCCGGCTTCAGCGGTCTGGGAGATCTCATGGCGACCTGTGGAGGGGCCTGGAGCCGCAATCGGCAGTTCGGGGAGGACTGGGTGAAGAACCAGCGTCCACCGGCCGCGGCCATAACCGTCGAGGGCTATGTGGCGACGCAGTCCTTCCATTTGCTCTGCCAGCAGAAGCAGATTCAGGCCCTCATTCTGGAGAGCATTTACGAGATCCTCTACAAAAAGCTTCCGGTTCCGACGGCCGTCGAGCGGATCCTCTCCCGCCGCTCCTCCCAAGAGTAGGGAAGCCGAGCCTATCGGGATTCTTGAGGGATCGAACCATCTCGAGCTTCGTCCTTCGCCGTCTTTGCAAGCCCCAAACCTGCGGTTTGGGGCTTGGGGCCCGCGAAGCGGGCGATTCCTCCGGAATCCAAAGACGGCGAAAGGAACAGAGGCGACGGGGCTTGAAGATCCTCCCCAGAGTCCGGCTGAATTTTCCCCCTTCCACCGCTCGGGTCTTGTGTTTTGCCAAACGCCATGAATGATGGGGTTCCCGTGGAACTTCAAGGGGCTTATGCCTGAAACTTCAAGGGAATTGCGCCTGAGACTTCGGGTACCAGCTGTGCTCTTTCTCTCGCCACTGACATTGGCGGCGGCCCAGAGCTTTCTGTCGCTGCAGGCCCCCATCCAGAAATTCTTCCTGCCCCTGTTCGACCTGGAGGGCCGCAGGCAGTGGGAGGTCGAGGGACAGGAGGCCCGGATGAACAGCCTCGACCGCGTCGAGATCAGGGACATGAAGATGCGCCTCTTCCTCCAAAACAAGGCGGAAGTCTGGCGGATAGAGAGCCCATCGGCCTACGTCTTTCCCCGCAGTGCTGTGGTGGAGGGACGGGAAAAGCTCTCGGTACGGGGCCGCGGCTTCTCCGCCTCGGGCTGCGACTGGCAGTGGTTCGGCAAAAATCGCCAGCTGCGGGTCCATCGGCAGGTGGAGGTCCATTTTGTCGACGCCCAGAGCTCCTCGGATTCGGCACAGCCATGATCACCCTCGCCGCTCTCGTCCTCTTCGCCAGCTGCCGCCTGAGCTTTCCGGCCAAAATCGCCCCGGCGGGAGAAGCGGAGCCATCGGCAGAAAAACCTCCGGAAACCGTCATCCGCAGCGACGCGATGGAGATGCAGTCGCCGGAAGGGGGCGATACGGTCTTTCGGTTCACGGGCAACGTTCAGGTTGAGTCCAGTAACTTCCGGGCGAGCGCCCAGGCCCTCACCGCCCATCTGTCCGGCAATCCCGTCGAGGAGAATCCAAGGGAAGGCGGAGCGGAGGCCAGTCCCCACCTGACTCAGCTTCTGGCCGAAGGGGAAGTGCAGATCCAAGTGCAGCAGGAGGAGGGCGAGCGCCGCGGTTCGGCCGACAGGGTCGAGATCGACCCGCCCAACGAGCTCTTCGTGCTCTCGGGCCATGCCCAGATCCAGCAGGAGGGGAAGGGCACGGTGGCCGGAGAGCGCATCGTCCTCGACCGCCGGAAGAACTCCCTGAGCATTGGGAGCGATTCGCCAGAAGGGGAAGCGTCCCGGACTGCTTCTCCTCGCCCTCGTCTGAGGCTCGAGCCCTCGGCCATTCCGGAGGCCGCTCGGGACAGAGTGAAGGCAGAGACCGCCGCCGGAGGAGCCGGAGAGCACATCGTCCTCGACCATAGGAACAACTCCCTGGGCATCGGGAGCGATGCGCCGAAAGGGGAGGCTTCCGGCGCAGCCGCTCCGTCGGGTGAGGAGGAATCCGTCGAGCCGGAGACGGCACTGCCGGAGGAAAATCGCCCGGAAGGGGAAAGGAAGAGAAAGGAGCTTTCTTCTTCTCTTTCGCCTTCGGGAGAAAGATCCGGAGAAACATCCCCATCAGGGGAAACGGCCTCACAGTCCCGTCCTCTGGCGTCCGAGAAATCCGTCGGGCCGGGGGCGGCGTTGCCAGGGGAAAATCGCCCGGAAGAGGAAGGGAACGGAGAGAGGCCTTTTTCCTTTTCTCCTTCGGGAAAAGTGTCCCCATCGGGAGAAACGGCTTCGCCAGTCCAATTTTCGGCGCCCGAGGGGCGAGGGCTATTCGCCGCCGACGCGCCATGAATCGGGAGGAGGATGCGGCGGGGGCACTGAGGGCTGTGGGCATTGCCAAGAGCTATGGCCGGCGGGAGGTGCTGCGAGGGGTCGACATCGAACTGCGCTCCGGTGAGGTCGTGGGACTGCTGGGCCCGAACGGGGCCGGCAAGACCACCTCCTTCCACATCATCGTCGGGCTGCTCCGGCCGACGCGGGGGGAGGTCTTTCTCAACGGGATTCGCCTGACTTCCATGCCCATGTACCGCCGTGCGCGGCGGGGCATCGGCTATCTCCCGCAGGAGCCCTCCGTCTTCCGCCGGCTCAGCGTCGAGGACAACCTGCGTGCCGTCGCCGAGCACCTCTCGCTCACGAGGGCGGAGCAACGGGATCGCATCGAGGCCCTGCTGGAAGACCTGGGCCTGACGGCGCTGCGGAAGCAGGAGGCCATCACCCTGAGCGGCGGGGAGCGGCGGCGCCTGGAAATCGCCCGGGCCCTCGTCCCCCAGCCGCGCTTCATCCTCATGGACGAGCCCTTCAGCGGCGTCGACCCCATCAATGTCGCCGACCTGCAGCGGATGATCCTCGCCCTTCGGGAGCGCTCCATCGGCACCCTGATCACCGACCACAACGTGCGCGAGACCCTGAGCATCGTCGACAGGGCCTACCTCATCCACGACGGCCGCGTGCTCTGCTGTGGTGACCGGCAGACGCTCCTGCAGGATCCCCAGAGCCGAAAATTCTACCTCGGAGAGCATTTTAGCCTTTAGCCCATGTCTCTGGATCCGAATTCCGTCGTCGAATGCCTTGCCTCGCTCAAGCTCGTCGCCATCGACATCTCCGTCCTCTGCGACGCGGAACATCCCCTGTCCCTTGGGCCTACGATGACCCGAAGGGGAGAATTCATCTATATCCCGGACCGAGATGCCGATGGGGATACGACAGCCCTGAACTTTCGGACTGGCGACGGCTTCACCGTTCGAAATCTCTTCCAGGGTGTCCTGCGGCTGCCGGTGCTGGTGCTGTCGGCCGATGCGCGGGACGAGCCGATCTATCGCCGGCGCTGCGATGCCATGCGGGTGACGGAACTCTTCTGCGGCGTTGGGGATAAAAATGCCTTTCTCCAAAAATATGCCCAGGCCCATGGTCTCGCGCTGCGGGAGGTTTTGCTCTTCGATAAAAATCTCTCTCCGGCCAATCCGGGGGATTGTCAGCTGGCCACTGCCGTCGGCCTTCTAGTCGGCTCACCGGGATTCGCATCCCATCCACAGGCGCCCCATGTGGCCATCGCACCGGAGCCCCACGGCTATGTTCGGGGCTTCAGCAGCCGCTACCTCGAATCGACGGGCCCCGTTCTGGCCTACCACGACCAGACTCGGGAGGGCAAGGCACAGCTGGCCCCCGAGCTTCTCTCCGGCCCCGGGCCGATTCGGGCGCTGGTGCTGGACATCGACGGCAGCTGCACCGATGGGTGCCGGATTTTTTCCCAGGATGGCCGCGAGTGGAAGCGGTTCTGTCGAAGAGACCTTCGGGCCCTGCGCCATTGGGTCGCGACGGGCAAGACCCTGTGCTTCCTCACCGGCGAGAGCAATCCGGTCGTCGTCCGCTGGGCCGAGGCCTGTGGAGTGGATCCGGAAAAAAATCTGATCCAGGGGGCGTCCCACCAGAAGGTTCAGCACCTGCAGCACCTGTCGACGCAGTTCCGGCTGAAGCTTGGCGAAATCGCCTACATGGGCGATGACACGAATGACCTGGGCGTTCTGGAGCTCCTCTCCGAGCAGAACGGTTTCGCTGCCTGTCCGGCCAATGCCGTTCCGCAGATTCTTGAGATTCCCGGTATCCATCTCATGCCTTCCTATGGCGGAAGTGGTGCCTGTGTAGATGTCATAGCGGCTGTGGCCAGACGCATATAGAAATATGGAATTGCTATTAGATTACTATTGTAGAAAAAATGATTTTTGGTACCGGCTAGGTGTGAATTCTTTTTTATCAATTCCTGGGTGATATTTCGAATAGCTTCAGTGGTGCATCTGGACTAGGTATACATTATTTTGTCCTTGCTTTTGTGGCTTTAGCGTTTTTTT
>JAIRLG010000098.1 GCA_031259625.1 Puniceicoccales bacterium | reverse complement strand
GCATTTCGAAGGCCAAAAATTGACCTGAGATCGGCGCTGTTCTTCCACAGCTGAAGAGAGGAAGCTGAAGGCTGAGGCGCGGTCTTCGCCGGCGACAAACCCGAAGGGTTTGTCGCCGGGTGCCCGCTCTGCGGGCGATTCCTTCGGAATCCGAAGACAGCGCCGGGGGAGTGGCGAGGCATTCCGGGCCTGGTGAGAATTCCTTAGATCGAAGGCTCGAAAAATCTCCCCGGCCTAAAGGAAAGTGGGGTGTCCGGGTGTCCGCGCGCGACGGCCCGTCGGAAGGATAGCAAGGGTGACTATCCTTCCGACGCGGGCCTTCCTGCTCCGCAGGAGCAGGAAGGCCCCCTTTGCTCTGCAAAGGGGCCGTCGCGCGGGGGGCGGAGCGGCAAAGGTTGAGTCGGAACCTTTTCCAGGATCTTTGGGGAGGCCACGGCGGGAAAAAAATATTTTACAATTTGTTTAAAAACGGATTGCTTTTTTACAGAATGTCTTTCTCCTTCCCGGTTTTATCCTATGAAGATATTCTGTTGGTCTTTGGCGTTGTCATTGGCATGGGTATCCGGCTGCGGGCCGAAGAAAAAGCCGACGCTGAATGTGCTAAACGTCGGCTGTGGGGCCGACTTAGCGACCTTGGATCCGCAGGTGGTCGATGGGAAAATCGAAGAAAATGTTCTGCTCGCCCTCTTCGAGGGTCTGGTGACGCAGGACCCCAAAACTCTGGAGATCCGCCCGGGTATGGCCTCCCATTGGGAATGTTCAGCGGATGGTCTGGAGTATAGCTTTACTTTGCGGGAAGGACTGCGCTGGTCCAACGGCGATCCCCTTACGACGGAAGATTTTGTGTATTCGCTGAAACGAGTTCTGTCCCCGAATCTCGGTTGTCCCTTTACGCCATTTTTTTTTAACATCCGCAATGCGGAGGCCTATTATAAGGGCCAGGTGGGCGATTTTCGAGAGGTCGGCATCCGGGCGACGGATGCGCGGCATCTGAAGATGACGCTGGAGCGTCCCGTTTCCTATTTCCTCGAATTGGTGGCCCATTCCGTCTGGTTTCCGGTCCACCGGAAGACGATCGAGAAATTCGGGCCGATCGACAGGCGGGACACGCCCTGGACAAGGCCGGAACATATGGTCTGCAATGGCCCGTTTGTGTTGGCCAGCTGTGAGAGCGGTCGCTTCGCTTCGGTGAAAAAAAATCCCTATTATTGGGATAAGAACTCCGTTGCGCTGGATGAGATCCGCTTCCATCCCGTTGCCGATACGGCGACGGAGGAGCGGATGTACGCCGCCGGTGAATTGGATATCACCTTCCGCACCCATGTGAGCAAGATTCCCCACTATAGGGAGACCGGAGAGCTGTATTTAACCCCTCAGCTGGGATGCTTGTGGGTGGGATTCCATTGCGAACAGCCGCCTGTGAACGATGTAAAAGTCCGGCGGGCCTTGGGCCTGGCCATCAATCGGGAGGAAATCGGCCGGATCCGCGGATTTGGGAAGGGTTTGGAATCCTTTGGGGTCGTCCCTCCCGGCATGAACCATTACAAACAGCAGCCGCAGCTCTTCCCGGAAGATATTGCGGAAGCCAAAAGGCTTCTGGCCGAAGCGGGTTATCCGGATGGCAAAGGATTTCCTAAGGTGGAGCTGCTCTACTACACCTCCGATGAGAATCGCCAGATATTCGAGGCGATACAGGCCATGTGGAAGCGGAATCTGGGCGTTCAGGTCGATTTGGTGGCCCAGGAGTGGAAGGTCTATATCTCCCTCATGAATCAAGGCAATTTCACCATCGTCCGCCATCGCTGGTTCGGCGATTACAATGATCCGACGACGATGCTGAGTGTCTTCACGACCGGCGATCCGTGCAATTTCATACGCTGGTCCTGTGCCGAGTTCGACGCAACGGTGCTCCGGGCCCAGGAGGCCAAAAGTGAGGCGGAGCGGATCGCCTGTCTCCAGGAGGCGGAACGCATTTTTGTCCGCGAGATGCCAGCGGCTCCCGTCTATTGGGAAGCTTCCTCTCACCTGGTTTCCCATCGGGTGAGGGGCTGGTACCCGAACGTCATGGATGAGCATCCGTGGAAATACGTCTCGAAGTTGCCGGCGGGGGCGAAATAGTTCCTCTTGGGACGCTATCTCTGGAAGTACATATTAAAGTTACCGGCTGAAGAGAAATAGGGAGTGTGGGTTTACTTCGCCGGTAAAGCAAAACTTCTTCTCATAAGATAGCCTAATAAGCTTGAGTTCCGTTCCTTTCCCCGTAGAATCCTCTCCTGGTGGGATTAGGAGGAGAGGAGGCTTTGGCCGTTCTTGGCGAGGTGTTCCAGGTGGATGTCGCTTCGCTGCGGGCAGGGGAGCCGGTGGCAGTCGTCCACGGGAACGTGGACTTCAGCTTTGCCAGACCGGAGGAGAACGTCTTTCTCTTCTTGGGCTACATCGGCCTTCCGGATGCGGCAGATCTATGGCTGCAGAGGGCGTTGCAGCTGAATCTGGCCTATGGGGCGGAGCACGAGGAATCGCTCTCCTGGGATCGGGAGAGGAACAAGTTGTGCCTTTCGCTGCGCCTGCTGCTGCACGAGACCACGGAGGATGCGTTCTATAGGCATCTGGAGTCCTTCATCGTCCAGCTGGAATTCTGGGCAAAAATGGCCTCGTCACCGCCGGTGGCCGGGCCGACGAGTTTGTTTTCGGATCGCTTTTGACAATACGAGGATGGGAGAGTATGGGATGTATCAGGTTTGGCGGACTTAAATATCCTGCTTTAGCACTGCTGGGGACGCTTTTCGTCTTCCCCGGAACTGTGGGGGCGGATGGCGAATCGGAGGGGCCTCCTCTTTCGGGAAAGCGCAGCATTCCTTGGCCGAAGGGGAGCTACCACCATTTTTCCAAGAACCAGGATTTGGCGGAATTGCTGAATGATTTCTGCTCCGCGCAGGGGTTCAGTGTCATCGTCAGCCCGAAGATCAAGGAAACGGTCAATGGGCGCTTCAACGACATCGCACCGGAGCAGTTCTGGCGGGATATGGTCAACGCCTATGGCCTGATCTGGTTTTTCGACGGCAGCATACTCTATGTTTACGAGAGCAACCAAATCCAGACCTACGTCTGGTCGATGACGGTCGATGAGATGAATACGCTCTGCCGCGTCATCGATGAGCTGGGCATCGCCAGTTCGCATTTCTCGATACGTCGCCTGGAACGGGCGGGCATTCTGGTCATCAGCGGGCCGCCTCGGCTCATCGCCGTCCTGGGGGAATTGTCCCAGAAAATCGTCATCGAGCGCATCGACGAGGTGAGCGATGTGAGGATTTTCCCCCTGAAATACGCCTGGGCCTATAACATGTCGATCACCTCCAAGGACGGGAATATCATGATCCCGGGCGTGGCGGCGATGCTCCAGCAGCTCCTGGTCTCCAAGCAACAGGGTGGCGAGGGAGCGGGAACCGCCGTGCCGGTTTTCAGCCTCAGCAGCAGCGACAAGACGAAGGCACAACCGCACAAGGAACTCCTCGAAGGACGGGTTTCGGGCACGAAGCCATCTTCTTCTTCCACCAGTGACGCAGCCGCGAGCCATGCGGATACGGCGGAGGCCGTCGGCGGGCAAAATGTCCACGTCGAGGATACCCTGATCAGCTTCGATGCCCGTCTGAATGCCGTGATCATCAAGGGGAAGAAGCAGAACATGCCCTTCTTCGAACGGGTGATCCAGGAGCTGGATGTGCCCTGCCGGGTCATCCGCATCGATGTGGCCATCGTGGATATCGACCAAAAGGCCGCTCAGGAATTCGGGACAGATCTCCTGAAAATCTACGATAAACCGGAGAAGCGTACTTTTTCCCTTTCGCCCAAGGGAGAATTTAAAGATGCGGCCAGCCTGACTTCCAATCTACGGCTTCCGCTCAACAGCGTCTTCAAGAAATTCAACGTCGAGACTTACCTGCAGGCCCTGGAGGAAAGCGGAAATGCCCAGACCTTGGCGAGGCCGTCGGTCCTGACCATCGACAACATCGGAGCGACCATCGACCGCTCGAATACTTTTTATGTAAAAGTCTCCGGGACGAAAACCGAGGGCCTCTACGACGTGAGCGCTTCCACGAAGCTGCGAGTGGTGCCGCATATCATTCCCGACGAGTTCAATGGGGCCGGCCAGGCCAAGATCAAACTCTTCGTCGAGGTGGCCGATGGTTCGGTGAGTCAGAAGACTAGCATCAATGATGGAACGCCGACGACCGACAGCAACATGATCAATACGCAGGCGGTTCTGTATGAGGGCCAGAGCCTGGTGATCGGCGGCTATTTCCACGAGACCCACAGCACCGCCGAAGCGGGCTTTCCCATCCTCAGGCACATCCCGATACTGGGCTATCTGTTCAAATCTCAGGAGAGCAAGAAGGAAGTGCGGGAACGGATCTACGTCATCACCCCGAGAATCGTGGACATCGACGGCGACCCGGATGCCGATACGCGGCGTTTCTTCCAGAAGGGCAATCTGCGCGGGACGGCCACCCTGTCCTCGAACGCCTTCGCCCTGACCGAAGAGGCGGACTCGCCGGAAAAGGAATGGCTCTTCGCGCCGAAGGAAAAGACCACCGCCCCCGGCTCCGACAAACCGCAGCGCCCTCCGCGAAGGCGGCAGATGAGGCGTTGACGCTCCCCCTGTTTCAGCGTCTCCCTCGGCCGATTTAAATCTGAAATTCAGCCCTACAGATAAATTCAGCATCCGCACCGGCCGGTTCGAATTTGAAGCTCCGCTTCATGGATAAAAAACCGCTCCCCCTCAAAAAATGTTGCCCGCCGAAGCTTCTTTCCGGAAAAGTGACTTTTCCCTTTTCTCCGGCTTCTTGGGCGTTAGGCGCTGTCTTCGCAAGCGACAAACCCTCTGGGTTTGTCGCTTGATGCCCGCTTTGCGGGCGATTCCTTCGGAATCCGAAGACAGCGCCAGAACCGCCGTGGGCGTTCGTGCTGCTGCGGAAGACTTTTTTCTGAAAGCCAGACAATTTTTTTCTGAAGGCGTGTTTTTGGGGGTGGGCGGGTGGGCGTGGGGCCGGCTTTGCAAGGGATAAAAATGATGTTTCCCATCATTTTTGTCCCTTGCGGCCCGCTGCGCGGGCCCGATTTCTTCGAAATCGAAAGCCGGCCCCAAAAAAACAAGAGAACCCAAAACCCCAGCGAAGCTATCCCCCTTCACCCCCTTGGCCGGAAGAGGCTACTCTTTAAATTTGAATCAATGCCAGCGGGCGGCTCTTTATAGGTCAGCGCGATCTAGATCGGCGCAGGCGCAGCGGGCTTGCGCACTTGGCTCACGATGAAGGAGGATTGGAGGGAGCCCTATCCTCCTTGGCAGGAGATTTATCCTTTATTCTGGCCGAATGGCGGCGGCAGAAGCGGCGGTAGAGCAGGCTGGATAGGGCTCCGCAGAGGAGGCCGAGGAGGGTCCCTCCAATGGAGGTCGTGATGAACCAGCGGAAGAATTTGTGCCCCACCAGGCCCACTTTGCTGAAATGTTGGGTGAGGTCGCCGGCGTGGGTATAGGCCTCCTGAATGAGGGTCCAGGTGTCGATGTGGAGGAG
>JAIRLG010000094.1 GCA_031259625.1 Puniceicoccales bacterium | reverse complement strand
TCCAGGAGAAGGAGTGGAACTCCATCGACCGCCACACCAAGGCCCTGGGCGTTCCCAAAGCCCGCTGGATTCGCCACGCCATTTTCCGGCTGATGGAGGAGGAGCAGCAATACTGCTTCTGCCACCGTTCGGCCGAAAGGAATTTCTCCTACCCCTAAGCCCGCTGGCCCGGGGAGATGAAGGGGGAAGCGTCCAGGGAAAGGACTCGGCCTTCCCCCAAGTGTCCTGGTGAGGCCGACCACCTCTCTTCGCCGCTCGCCGGAAACCTCAGGCTTCTCCCCGAAAGAACCCCTGGCCCCTTTCGGGCATCCGGAGGTAGTTGTGGGCGGGGAAGTACTCCAGCCTCAAAGTCCAGCCGGCCCGGTCGCTGCGGTTCTTGAGGCAGACCAATTCGATCTCCCGGGGATTGGCCGCCTTCGCAGCCTGGAGGCGCTCCCGGCGCTGGGTCGGGCCGTGCTCCCGGTGCTCCTGGCAGAAGAGCGCCTCCCGGAGGCAGCCCAGCTGCAGGCCACAGACGACGTCGGCGGTGTACTCGATGCCCCCGCTCTCCTTGAACGACTCGAAGACGACGGGGCTCATGTAGTTCGCCCGATTCAGGCTGCTGATCACCACGAGGGGGATATGGAAATCCCGGCTGAGGCGCTTGAGTTCCAGGACGGATTTATCGACGTTCTGCTTGTCGGACAGGCGCTCGCCGTAGGGCGCCAGCAGCTGGAGGTAGTCGACCACCACCAGCGGGTGATGGCCCGTGAGGCGCAGGTGCTGCTCGACGGCCTCCCGCACCTGAGGAACGCCGAGCTCCCCCGAACCCTCGATGGTGTAGAGGTGCTCCGCAAAGGCGCCGTAGTCCTCCATCGCCTCCTGAATCAGGGCCTTTTCCCCATCGCTGTAGTTCAGGTGGCGCCAGCGCAGGATGCCCCGGGCGGTCTTGGCCAAGTGCTGAGGGTCGTGGGAATGCTGACTCGCGGCCCGGATCATGCTCAGGCGACTGAGGCTCTTGGCCACGAGCTCCTGCCGCGACATCTCCAGCGAGAAGATCAGCACATCCGTCCCCCGCTGGGCCGCCTGGTCGGCCAGCTGCAGCACGAAGGTCGTCTTGCCCAGGGAGGATATGGCGCCGATGGCGTACAGGCCCTCGAACAGACCGCCGCCTAGGGCCTCGTCAAGGGCGTCGTAGCCCGTCGGGACGTGGGGCATATCCGGGGCATCGGCCTCCGCGAAGCGCCGGAGCTGCTCCCGATTGCTCGTCCGCCGGTAGGCCTCCAGCGCCTCCTGCTCCAGGTGGAGCAGCTCCTCCTCCGCCCGCCGGAGGGCCCGGCCCAGGGCCTCCCGGTCGGCGCAGAGGGCCTCGTTGGGGTCTTTATGCGCCTCCGCTACGTTGATCGCTTTAAAGGCCACTCCCAAGCCCTGTAGCTTGCTGCCAATCCGAGAGGAGGCCTCCCTACCAGCCGGGTCATTATCGAGCGATAGGACGCAACGTAGAGCTTTTTGAAGGTCTCTGGGGAGCTCGCTAAGGCGGGAGAGGAGCTTACCGTCGTTGTGGACGCTGCCGAGGCCGATGGCCTCATGGCCCAGCTCGAGGAGGCTCAGGGCGTCGATCTCCCCCTCGACGATGAAGACCGGCCTGCCCTCCTGGATGACGCGGGCCAGCCGCTCCACCGAGGCGTTGAACAGGTGGCGCGTCCCCCGACAGGCCCGCAGCTTCGGCTCCCCCTCGGCCAGCAGGGCATCGTCCACCACCCGGGCCACCCACTGG
Organism: Puniceicoccales bacterium; assembly: GCA_031259625.1. The sequence goes on along the minus strand of JAIRLG010000094.1, from coordinate 2,382 downwards.
CCCCCTTCCGTCGGGATGATGAGCGCCGGCCAGGTCTTTTTTCCCGCCACCGCCAGGGCGGCGCAGTAGCCCAGCCGATGGGCCTTGGCCAGCTCCAGGGACAGGCCGCGCTTCCGCCAGTAATCCGTTTCTTCCAGGTGCAAAAAGGCCTCCTGGAGGTCGATGCGGTCATCCTTTCCCGCCTCCGGAACCGGGGACTGAGCCGGGGGCTTTTTCCCTTTTCTGGCCGGGGCGGCGTAAAGCTCCTGGGCCCGGCGGAAGCAGTCGCCCATGTGGCCCAAGCCCTCGCAGAGGCCGATGACGTCGAAGAGGTCGTAGTCGGAGCCACAGGCGAAGCAGTGCACCCGCTGCCGCTTGGGGTCGTAGCTCATGCTGGGGTGCCGGTCCGGGTGCGCTGGGTTGAGGCAGGTGAAGGGCCGGCGGGGGTTGAGGCCGTGGCGGATGAGGTAATCCTCCAGCTGCGACTTGAGCCGTTCCTTCTCCCACAAGTCCTCTGGGTTCGTCTTCATGGTTTACGGAAAATGGCTTCCCTTACAGGGGAAGGGAGGGGGTTGAAGGGGGAACCGTAGGTTTCCCCCTGGGAACGCCTCCCGATTTCTGGGGGAAGGGCCGCGACCCCGGAGAGCGGGCCCCCCCTATAAGAGTTATAAGAGTTATAAGAGTCATGAGAAATTTTGCAGCCCGCTAGCCCGCTCCAGCATTGGTTTTTTTGAGGGGGTCTGCGGCAGTAAACCCCCGCTTTTGCGGCAGCTATCCCCCGCTTTTGCGGGAGTAAACCCCCGCTTTTGCGGCAGTGATCCCCCGCTTTTTCCGGGGGCTGGGATTCCCCCTTCAGCAGGGCGAGAAGCGAGGGAAATAGGCACTTCTCCCGCCCTTTTTGCGGCACTAATCCCCCGCTTTGGCGGCCGTTCGGGACGCGGGGGGCTCCGGAGGCGTTTTTTGAGGAAGCCTCGCAGTCCTGGAGCGCCTTTCCCGCACTTTGACCGGGGGGACGGCCGCCGTTCCTCTGACGGTTTTTTGCCCCAGCCACGGGGGTGGAGAAAGAAGGTGGGAAGCGCTTTTCTCGCCCCTCTCTGCGGCAGCGATCCCCCGCTTTTCTCCCGATGCCTCCAAAACCCATGGGCTGGCCTCTGCGACGGCTATCCCCCGCTTTTTCCCCGATACCCCCGGCGCTCATGGGTGTTTCAGTACAGCTCGAAGTGGACGTAGCTGCGGAAGAAATGGCTCAGGCTTCCGGTCTCCACCATCCGCTTCTTCTTCCGGGCGTCGCAGAAATTCCAGGCCTTCAGCACCCCGTCCTTCACCAGGGCGTCGAGCCCCTTCACCAGGGGCAACTGGATGGCCCGATAGAAGTGGCGATCCTTTTGCTCCACCGTTTCCCGGCTGGGGATGTCCGGCACCACCTCCAGCAACTTCTCCACCGAGATGATGTTGTGCGTCCCCTTCTTCCGGTTATTCCGGATGGACCAGTGCTCGGCCAGCTTGTTCCCTAGGCGGTAGGCGATGGCGTTTCGGCCGTCGATTTGGAGCAGTTTTCGGGGATACTGGGTGAGGTAGGACTGGTTGAGGTAGCGGGCCAGGCTGTTGGAAAAATCGAAGAGGACATGGCCGTTCTTGATGCCGATGTGGGAGCAGAGGCGCACGTTCTCAAAACTGGTGGTCTTGCCATTCCACTCCTCCTTCCAGCCGAGGGAGCAGTTGTAGAGCGTTTCCAGGTCGATTTTGACCGATTTTCTCAGCTCATCCAGGTTCGACTTCGTCTCGGGCTTGCCGAATTTCTTCAAAAGCTCCCGCAGCGGGAGGCTCACGACGGTGTGGGGTTCCCCGGCTCCCCGGTAATCGTTCCGCTGCGTCAGCTCCAGGATAAAAACATCCAGCAGCTTGTGGGCCGAGACCCCGATCTGGTCGATGAGGGATTTGGAGGACATCGTCAGGCTTAAATTCCCGTCGATGTCGTAGGTCAGGGTTCGGGTGATGGGGTCTTCCCGTGGGGGAATCCGGCAGGCCCCGGCCTTGCGGAAGCGGCTCAGGCCGGAACTGCTCAGGATCGGGTCGTAGCGGGTATTCAGCTCCGCATAGGCGGCGAGCTGGTCGGAGCTCAGGGGCATCGGGCGGAGGGTGAACGCGTGCGGCGTCGGCTCGGCTCCGGCCGGCTCCACCTGCTGGGCGAGGAGGTCGAGCGCCAGCGGCGCCTGTTCCTCCCGCAGCAGAATCTCGCGGGCCTCGGGGTCGATTTCCTGGCCGAAGATAGCCTCTCGGCAGTGTCTACCATCTTCATCCATAATTGCGCAAAGTCGTAGCGGTTTTTTCGCCTGCCTGTTCCCGGTGGAGCAGATTTGAAAGCAGTAGGCATAGCCTTTTCCGAGCCGAACCGAGTCCAGC
>JAIRLG010000062.1 GCA_031259625.1 Puniceicoccales bacterium | reverse complement strand
TTCTGCATGGGAATTCCCTTTTCCCAGCTGAGGCCGCAGCCCTCGCCGCGGATGAAGAGCTTGTTTCCCCAGCCGATATCCACCTCTGCGACGATCTCGGTCTCGTCCTCCCGTAGCGCAGGTAACCCTATCCCTGGCCTAGGGCCCCTGGCGTTCCCCATCTTCACCACTTTTCCCATAAGAAAAGTATTCTAGCTTCCGAAAGGCGGCTTTCAAGAGAAAAAGCGGGTGCGTTTTTGAAGAGTGTGGGTCTTGGTCACTGGGATTTGGTGGATATGAGGGAGAATTTGGATACATACTGTGTGTGTTGCGTGCTGTCTTTGCAGCGATAGAAGCGAAATGCTTTCGCTTCATCGCTGGGGCCTGCTCAGCAGGCCGATCCCAAAGGGATCCAAAGACAGCACGACAAAGCACGACGGTAAAAACAGCACGCCCACGACCATCCGAACCCCACAAACCGAGCACGGCCATAAGAACTCTAAGCCGATGTTCGCCAGTTGGAGAAAATAGGGAGCGAAGGTCAGAGCGTGGAGAAGCGAAGATGGGAGCATGGACGGAGGATCGGAACAGGAGGAGCGAAGGTCGGAGCGCTGGGAAACGGAGATTGGATCCTGAATCTGCTTTTTCGGAATCTGGGGATTCTGGCATTGCCTCCGTGAAAATGGCATTGCCTCTGGGAAAAAGATCTCCATTGCTTCAGGGGAGAATTCGGGTCGGTGGAATGAGCGCTGCCCGATGGAGTAATAGACAGGGCTTAGTTTTATGAAATCATTCAATCTATCGGTGGTCTCGCGGGAGGCAAAGGGGCGCCATGCCGTCAATCGCCTTCGCGCCCAGGGCATCATTCCGGCGGTGATCTACGGGCGCTCGGGCACCCGTTCTCTGGGCGTGAAGGATAAGGAATTCCGCGCGCTGCTGAAGGCAAAGGGCAGTGGGGCGGCGCTCGTGGAGGTGGAGGATGAGGGGAGGAAAAAGACACTGGCGACCATCGCCCAGATCCAAAAGGACGCCCTCTCGGACGAGATGATGCACGTCGACTTCAAGGAGATCTCCCCGGATGAGCCGGAGGTCTTTGCCATTCCGGTCGTCGTCCGGGGTGAAGCGGTGGGCGTGAAGTCGGAGAACGGGGTTTTGGAAATCCTGAAACACGAGATCTCCATCCGCTGCCTACTGCGGGACGTGGTCGACGCCATCGAGGTGGACATTGCCAACCTACACGCCGGCGAGAGGATTCACGTGAAAAACCTGCCCATTCTGCCGGGCATCAGCTATCTGGGCGACCCGGAGGTGGTGGTGCTGAGCTGCTCGAAGCACAGCGAGGAAGAGGCGGCGGAGACGAAGGAAGCGGCGGCTCCAGTGGCTGAGGCGGCGCCGGCGGCGAGCGAGGGGTGAGCCCCGCATGGCACGGGACGTCGTCGTCGGCCTGGGCAACGAGGGTTCGGCCTATCGGCACACGCGGCACAATCTGGGGGCCTATTTCGTCGAGTACTGCGTCGATCCCTCGCTTCCCGAAAAGTTCCTGTGGCCGCAGGTGGATGAGCGCCTGGCTTGCCGCTGGACATGGGCGGAGTGCGGTGGCCAAAGCACCTGCTTCGTCCGCCCGATGGGCTTCATGAACGAGTCGGGGATTGGGTTACAACGCTGGCTCTCGTTTTTTAAAAAAAGTGCCGAGGAGCTCATCCTCTGCTGCGACGACATCACGATTCCCCTGGGAGGGCTGAAGATCAGCTTCCGCCCGGGAACGGCCGGGCATCGCGGCGTGGAGAGCGTGGGGAGGCACATCGGGCCCGGCTTCGGGCGCTTCCGCCTGGGCATCGGGCCCAAGCGGCATCCGGAGATGGACCTCAAAGACCACGTCCTGGGACGCTTTTCCGAGGAGGAGCAGGCCTGCGTGGAGGCCCATCTGCCCCTGTGGCGGCGGGAGCTGGAGCTCCTGCTTGACAAGGGCGGGAATCCTCCCATGAAAATCTCCTGAATTCCCGAAGCCAAATGAAAAAGCATTCTTACCGAGCGAATTTTATTCTGGACACGCGGCACGAGACGGAGCCGCTGGAAAGCCTGATCGAGAGGATACGCCGGACGGTGGCGGAGCTGGGAGCCTCCATTGCCCAGGTCCATAACGAGGGGCAGAAGAATTTTGAACGGGCGGTGAACCGCCACTTCAGCTCCGGCCTCTACCTGGAGATCATTTTTGAGGGTCTGTCCTCCCTGCCGGCGGCGATCCGGTCGAAGTTCCAGCTCGACAGAACGGTCGATCGCGTGTTGATCGAGCGCTGCTGAGGGATTTTAGCCGAAAAATTGCTATGGCTTCCTTCAATCGAGTGATCCTGATGGGGAACATGACCCGGGATCCGGAGCTGCGCACGACGGAGACGGGGATGGCGATCACCAAGTTCGGAATGGCCATGAGCCGCAGCTTCAAGTCCCAGAACGGCGAGAGCCGCGAGGAGGCGACCTTCGTGGATGTGGACTCCTTCGGCCGGCAGGCGGAAGTGATCGCGAAGTTCTTCTCCAAGGGCAAGCCGATCCTGGTGGAGGGGCGTCTGCGCCTCGACCAGTGGGAATCGCCCAATGGGGAAAGGCGGAGCCGCCTGATGGTGGTGCTGGAGAATTTCCAGTTCGTCGGCTCGCGGAGCGAAGAGGCGGCGGAAGCGGCTCCGCCGGAGGCGAGGGCCTCCTCTTCCTTCAGTCCCCCGCCGGCTGCCCGGGAAAAGCTGGGCGGCGACCGGGAGGCTAGGCCGGCCCCGACCCAGGACCTGGATGACGACATCCCGTTTTAATTTCAAAGACTAGAGAAGCGAAGCATGGCTACGTCGGAAATTTTGCTCCTGGAAAAGGTCGAAGGCCTGGGGGCCGAAGGGGCCCAGGTGAGCGTGCGGGCGGGCTATGCCCGCAACTTCCTATTTCCCAAAAAAAAGGCAATTCCGGTCACCCGGGCCAATCGCCGCCAGATCGAGGCCCTGGCGAAGCGCCGGGAAAGGCGCGAGAACGCGGAACTGGCCACGGCGAAGGAACTCAAGGAGCGCATCCTGGCCCTGTCCATCGTCTTTTCGGTCAAGACGGGAGTTAAGGGGAAGATGTTCGGCGCGGTGACCCATGCGGATCTGCTGGAGCGCCTGCGGGAGGCCGGCCTGGAGATCGATCGCAAAAAGCTCCATCTGGAGCCGGTGAAGGAGTTGGGGCCGCATCGGGCCGAGCT
>JAIRLG010000002.1 GCA_031259625.1 Puniceicoccales bacterium | reverse complement strand
AAAATTTTTCCTGATGCTGGGCGGAAAACTATGAAGTTCACGATTTCCAGAAACGCGTTTTCCGACGGACTGCAGCAGGTGCTGCATGCGGTCAGTCTGCGGCCATCTTTGCCGATTTTATCCCATGTCAAGCTGGAGGTACAGGGAAAAGAGGTCTCGCTGACGACGACGAGCCTCGACCTCGGCATTCGCTGCCACCTGGGGGCGACGGTCGAAGCGGAGGGGGCCCTCGCACTGCCGGTGAAGAAGCTGGCGAGCATCGCCAAGGCCCTGCCGGGCCAAGAGGTTTCCGTCGAGGCCAATGCCCCTTTGCAGATCACGCTCCGTTCCGGCGCTTCGACCTTCAAGATCAGCGGCCTGGACGCGGGGGAGTTTCCCAAGCTCCCGAGCTTTACGGAGGCCCATGAACTGCGCCTGGAGCAGGAGGAATTGCGGGAGATGCTGCGGCGGGTCTCCTATTCCCAGTCGCACGACGAGAACCGCTACCTGCTCAACGGGGTTTACTTCTCCTTCGAAGATAAAGACCTGAACGTGGTCGCCACGGATGGCCGGCGCCTGAGCATGGTCAGCCGGACGATGGGGGAGGAGATTTCCTCTTTCCCGAGCATCATCGTGCCCGCCAAAACGATTGCCGAGCTGGAGCGTCTCCTGGGCCGTGGGAAGACCGTCGACCTGAAGTTCAACGAGAAACAGGTGTCCTTCGACATCGCGGTGGATGTTTCCGAGGAACAGGAGGTGACGCTTCAGGGAAGTATCGGGCTGATTTCCAAGGTCGTGGAGGGGCGCTATCCCAACTACCGCCAAGTGCTGCCCGCGTCGACCGCGCATCGCATTCGGGTCGAGCGCGAGCTCTGGGCGGACACCGTGCAGCGGGTAGCCCTGATGGCCAGCGAGAAGAACTACTCGGTCTGCCTGCGCATCGCCGACCATACGCTGGAAGTATCGGCCAAGAGCGCGGAGTACGGGGAGGCGCAGGAGAGTTTTGCCATTCAGTACGACGAAGCGCCGGTGGAGATCGCCTTCAATCCCCAGTTCCTGGTCGATCCCCTGCGGATTTTGCCGGAGGATGACATTTTCTTCGAATTCAAGGACGAGCTGAGCCCGGGGGTGATGAAGACATCGGGGAATTTCATCTGTGTCGTCATGCCCCTGCGCCTGCGATGACGGGGAGTACCATGGGTTCATTCGTGCTGGTTTACACCGCCGTCCTTCTGCTTCTGGGAACGCTGGGCTGGATTATCCGTTATGGGCATCGGGAAGCGTACAAACCCTCGCTGACGGCCCTGTGGCTCTCGTGGCTGGAATTTTGGGCCCTGGCCGCGGCGATTTTTTTCATCTCCTCCGGCATTTCGACGGCCTTTCGCCGAATCCTGGGTCTTTGGCCAAACGTCGCCGAGCTGTGGAATGAGGCCGAGTGGTCGCTCCTGATGGACGGTCTGTACCAGCTGTCCCTGCTGCTCTTTTTCCTCTTCATCCAGGCGAGGAAAATCTGGGTTTTGCCCCGAACCTGGGAACGGCGCCATGCGCTGGGAAATATTTTCGCGAGCGCTCTGAGGGCCTTTCTCCTCTTCATCCCGCTGCTCTGGGTCCTGAATCTCGTCTGGGGAGGCCTTTCCTATTTCCTGTCGGAATGCTTCTCTTCCTTTCCCTTTCGGCTCGAGGAGCAGGAGCTCATCCGGAACTTCTACGAGCTCCGTTCCTGGCCGATGCGCGGCCTCTTTGGCCTTTGCATCCTGGTGGGGGCCCCCCTCGTGGAGGAGCTGCTCTTCCGCTACGGCCTCTACCGCTTCCTGAAGGGGAAGTGGAATGCTCCCAAAGCCTGTTGGGCCACCTCATTGGCCTTCGGTCTGTTGCACGCCCATTGGCTGTCCTTCGTCCCGCTGGTGGGCCTGAGCGTCTTTCTCATCCGCCTCTACGAGCGTGAGAAAAATCTCCTGCCCTGTGTCCTGGTGCACGCGCTTTTCAACGCCAATACGCTCCTGCTGCTCCAGCTGGGGTGATTTCCCTGTCCTTCTTTCTTGAAACTGTGTTTTTGTGGGTGTGGGGCCGGCTTTGCCCGAGGGCGAAAGGGACAAGTCCCTTTCGCCTTCGGGCGGCCCGCTGCGCGGGCCCGATGCCTTCGGCATCGAAAGCCGGCCCCCATCTGCTGCGGGACGAAGCGCTGGAGACCGCCCTACTGGAGGGGATTTCCTGCCCCTCGCCGGACGAGACCCGCCGGCTGGCCGGCCGCTTCGCCGATGCCCTGCCGGAGAACAGCACCCTCTTCCTCCACGGTGATCTCGGGGCCGGCAAGACCACCTTCGTCCAGGGGATGGCCGAATCCTACGGGATTTCGGCGGCGGTAACCAGCCCGACATTCACACTCTGGAACTGCTACGAGGGCCGGTGTCATCTGTTCCACGTCGATGCCTATCGCCTGAAATCCGCGCCGGAGGCGGATGCCCTCTACCTGGAGGATTTTTTGCAAACCCCCTACGTGCTCTGCGTGGAATGGCCGGAAAAAATCGCCAATGGGAACCTGGTGCCGGATGCCCATCTGTGGTTTTCCCAGCCGGAAGGGAAGCCCGATGTGCGGATTATCCGCTTGTCAGCAGAACATTCTGTAGTAAGCTAGATCCTCGGAAGATCGATCCATGGGCGAGCGCTGGGAACATTTTCAGGAGCATTTTCTTTGGTTCGACGAGCTGGGATTCGGCCTCGACACGTCGAAGGTGCATTTCCCCGAGTCCTTCGAAGAGACGATGCAGCCGCAGGTGGAGGATGCCCATCGGGCGATGGTGGCACTGGAGGCGGGTGCGATGGCGAACCTCGACGAGAATCGGCAGGTCGGGCACTACTGGTTGCGGAATCCTGAGCTCGCGCCGACGGCCGAGATTCGCCAGGAAATTCTAGCCATGCGCCGCGACGTCGAGGATTTTGTCCGGGGTGTGCACCACGCCGAATTGGTCGGCGATGGCGGGGCCTTTCAGCATCTGCTCTGCATCGGAATTGGCGGTTCGGCCCTCGGGACGCGCTTCGTCGCCCATGCGCTGAAAGACCGACCCCAGGTGCAGCGGATGCAGCTGCATTTTTTGGACAACACGGACCCGGATGGCATCGACCAGGTCCTGGAATCTCTGAAGGACGTGCTGGGCAAAACCCTGGTCCTGGTCATTTCCAAGTCGGGGACAACGCCCGAGACCTGTAACGGCATGAAGGAGACTCTGCTGGCCTACGAGCGTCAGGGCCTCGCTTTTTCCCGCCATGCCGTTGCCATCACCTGTAGGGATAGCCTGCTCGAGCAGGAGGCTCGGCGGGAGGGTTGGCTGCATGTCTTCCCCCTGTGGGACTGGGTCGGCGGCCGAACCAGCGTCCTGTCGGCGGTGGGCCTGTTGCCGCTGGCGCTGCTGGGCATCGACACGAATTCTTTTCTGGACGGCGCCCGCGCGATGGATCGCCTCACGCGCGGGACGGAGGAGAATAATCCCGCCATGCGCCTGGCCCTGGCCTGGTACGCGGCCACGAAGGGCAGGGGCGAGAAGGCGATGGTCATCATTCCCTACAAGGATCGCCTCTCCCTGCTGACCCTCTACCTCCAGCAGCTGGTCATGGAATCGCTGGGCAAGCGCACGGATTTCGATGGCCATCTCGTCCGGCAGGGCCTGACGGTCTACGGTCACAAGGGCTCGACGGACCAGCATTCCTACCTCCAGCAGCTGCGCGATGGCCTGCAGAACTTCTTCATCACCTTCGTGGAGGTTTTGAGGGATAGGGAAGCATCCGACCAGCGGACATTGCTACCGATAACGACGGGCGATTATCTGGAAGGATTCCTGCTGGGCACGCGGGAGGCCCTGACGGAGGAGGCCTGCGACTCGATCACCCTCACGCTGCGGGAGGTGAATGCGGCGTCGGTGGGGATGCTCATCGCCCTCTACGAGCGGACGGTGGGGTTTTATGCCCAGCTCATCCGCGTCAATGCCTATCACCAGCCGGGGGTGGAGGCGGGCAAGAGGGCAGCCCAGGCATTGCTGCAGGTGCAGGAGGCCCTGCACGGGATTTTCGAATCGGCGGAGGCGGGCACTGACTGGAGCGTGGAGGAGCTGGAGGAGGAGCTGCGGGCTAGGGGGAAGCTGGTGGAATTCGAGCTCATCTTCAAGATCCTCGAGCACCTGGTCGCCAATGGCCGCCTTCGGGTCAGTCGCTGTGCGCGTATCGGCGACCAGCGCTATGCGAAGAACACTTGACAATATCGGGAGCAGGCCGAGCCTTGGTCCTCATGGAAGGAGGTGAGCGAGATGTCCGTTGAAGTGAAGCTGCGTAAGGGGGAGACCATCGACAAGGCCCTGCGGCGGCTGAAAAAAAAGCTGGATCGCGAGAACATTCTCAAGGACGTGCGGGCAAAGCGCTTTTTTGAAAAGCCCTGTGAGCGCCGCCGCCGTAAGGAGAAGGTCGCGAAGTTCAACAACATGCTGCGCCTGCGCTACGAAAATGCCTAGTCCTGCGGCCGATCGGCCGTGAGCTTTGGAAATCGTCCGAGAGAGCTTTCGAGAGAGCTTCGAAAGAAGCAGCTGTATGGTGACTTGCAGAACTTACTTCTTTGTCCCCTTCCTAGAGATTTTGAGAGCTAGGAAAGAGCTCTCTATTGGATACTGCCGTCGATGACGATGGGCGCTAGGGTATTTCTCTATGTCTTAGAGCTTCGGTCTTGGGGCCGCCTTGGAGCCCTTCGGGCTCGCCCGCGAAGCGGGCATGCAACAGGGGAAAACGAAGGGCTTGGGCCCTTTCGTTTCCCCCTGTTGCTAAGGCGGCCCCGGCTGCTAATCATCAGCCGATGCGTATCCCCAAACGCCTTCTGAGTTTGAGATTGACCGTAAGGACGCAAAACCTAGTGCTGGTCCTTGTTTTCCCGAAGGAGAGATGACAGAGCGGCCGATCGTGCAGCA